>JAISBG010000839.1 GCA_031266315.1 Planctomycetaceae bacterium
AACGGATACCGAAGCCGGTTAGGCAATAGGCTTCGCCATTGAACAACCGCTTCACGTTGTTGCGCTACCGTGTTCAGCTTTGCGAATTTTAAAACGGCTTCAGCAGGATTGCAGAAAAACAACCTTTGTGCGCCTTCGTCGCCTTTGTGGTAGAAAAATTGGAATTTTTTTTGAACGACGGGGATGTGTTGTCCTCGTCAAATTTAAGACTTTTGTAAAACCTTTATTGAAAGGAAAATTGAAAATGAAAACGAATTTGAATATTCGACGTTATGTGATTTTGGGCTTACTTTTTGTAACATTTACAAGTTACAACGTTGCAAGTTCGCAACAAATATTAACCAAAACCGATGGAAAACAGAACTCGTCCATTGTTGCAAGCAATACCGACGATGAAATCTTTAAGCGTTTGGAAATAATTTTGAACGCTCACGAAAAAGATTTATCGGTTTTGTTTAAGAGCGGAGTTGACGGATTGAAAGACCGCGAGATTGATGCTTATCTCAAAGCGGGAAATCAAAACATAACTGAAATCACACCCGAATTGCGCGAGAAAACACGGCAGGAAATTAAAAATCTCGCCGTCGATTTGCTTTACAACTACCCAAACTCTTACCAAAACGATATCAACAAATTGCCGGAGAAGTACAAAAAATTTGTCAACTCCGATAATTATACGTTGGTCGATTTTTATAAGAATGTCGAAACGCAGAATATTGTTATGATCTCCAGACAATATCAATTATTCGACGACATCAAATCATTGAAAGGTAAAAGTGCGGACGTGATCAAAGAATTTTTCGTTGAAAGTCAACTTGTATCACGCATGACCGGTGCGGGAATTGTTGTTGGTGATAAAAATATCGAACCGTTTTTGTTGCCGCCCGAAGTACAAAAAATGTTTGTCGGAATTGAGGACAAAATTTGTGATAACGCCAAAAACCAAATCAGTATTTATTCAAAAGGAATCGCGGAAAAATTAAACGACAATATCGAACGCCGAAAAACAATCAACCAACTCGAAGGTCTCGGTTACGACAACAACGGATATTTCGTCTCCGTCGGCAAAGAAAAATTCCACTTCCACATCAACCCCTTCGACAAACTACAAACAACCGCCCTAAACGAAAAAGTAAAACACTCATTACCTGTTGACGGCATTAAAAAACAAGAAGTTGAAGTTACCAAGAACGAAAAAGGTTTGTCCGAACAATTAGTGCAAGAAAATGTTAATAACAAAAACAAAAAAGCTCTTGCGGCATATTCTAAAGATATTAACCAAACCGTTGAATTATTTCCGTCCAGCACAAAGATAGAAATAACTTCGGTAGGAATTGCAATGAAAGACACGTATGTAAATGGAGGAAAGCCGATTTTATTAGAACCAAAATATCAGCAAGCGTTTGCGACCAATATTAAAACGGCTAATAAGTTAGTTAAGGCAACCGGTGGTAAAGAAATATCGCAGCAAGAATATTTTTCAATTTATGATCCAAGTGTTTTAGAAAAACTAGAAGCTAAAGATAACACCACAATAGATAAAATAATAAAGACCGGACTGACGGCAAAAAAGAAAGCCGCAGGACACTATGAATTTGAATACCAAAATCAAAAATTAGAGTTGAGTAGAGGTATTGATAATGCTTTGCAAAACGTAGGAAAGTATTTAGCTAACCCCAACCTAAGCATAGAGATGATTGATAAGTTGTCAGCTCTTAACGTAAAGAATAATAAGTATGCCAACTTAGCTGCTGAAGTATCCAAATATGTTAATGTTGGCAAAATACCTGCAACTGATTCTTATAAATTAATAGCATTAGCGTTGGAGAGGGCTGGAGAAATTAAAGATGCTCGTACTTTTATTCAAGAGAACAAAATGTTGGATATAGCTAAATGTTTAGACAACTTGTTTGGCGATAATTTTGTTATCAACGATGGTGATCATAAAAGTATAAATGCTATGGTTACTGCAATAAAAAATAATAAATTTATTTGCTTAACCCATGAAGAAGCAACGCTTTACAACAAAAAGAAACTTGATAATGAACGAAAAAGTCTTTTAAATCCATTTTACCATTAATTTTTAACTGATCCAGAATCCGTCCCGTTAGAGACGAAATATTGGTGAAATTATGGTTTCGTCATTAACCTTACTAACATTGCATCCCTACGGAACGCGGACAATTTGTTACATCGTTTTCTACCAACATGTCGTCCCTAACGGGACGGGAAAAATGAATGTTCATCACACGCCGGAATAGTTACGGTGTAACCATTCGCGAGAAATCAAAGTAGAGACGCAATGCATTGCGTCTCTACATTGATCCGAAAAGCGGAGTAGCTCGATAGGGCTGTAACATGGATAACCCCGTGCAAACAGCGTGCAGCACGGGGTAACGTAACCACATCAACCGGAACTACGTAGTAGTTCAACCGAAAACGTTTATCCTTATCGTGAACGTGTTGAACTGCTACGCAGTTCCGGTGGGGGGAGGCGGTGTGACCCCGTGCTGCGTT
>JAISBG010000850.1 GCA_031266315.1 Planctomycetaceae bacterium
TATTTGCTCCTTTGGAAATAGAAGTTGCCGTTTCACTGGCAACAATAGTGTTACTTGTCCCATCCGTAACACTTTCTAATCCCTTCCATGTCCATGGTGCGAATGCTCCGCGTGTCGCACTTCCGATTCCCAGTTTTTCTGTTGCGTCACTTGGGTTGAAACCGGCATCGGAATAGAAGGTACTATAAACTACATCACCACGGCATGTAACAATATTTGTGCGGGCACCGGAATTTCGTCCAACATCGAAACTGTACGGATCGGAAGGGCAAAGAAACGTTTCAATAACTCCTCCGGTTGCAGAACGTAGAAGAGCGATATTACTTGCCGTAATACTGGCTTGGAGAAAAACACCTCCGCGTCCGCCTTGTGAATAACCGGTTTCATCGCAACCCCAATAAGGTGCCGCATTTTCAAGTGTATTAACAGTTTCCAACGATTGATATCGTGGAGACTGTTCCAAAAACGGAAGCAATTTAGCATGAACACTATACATCATGTAATGTGTTGCCCGCGTTGTGTTTGCAGCAGTTGCAGAATATTGTGGCGCAATTAGATGGGCTTTGCTTCCCATATCACTGTGCGCCGCTGGCAACGAGTTTTGAGTGTCATGGTAATTGTGCAGCGCAATTCCGAATTGCTTCAAATGGTTGGAACAAGTCATTCGATGCGCCGCTTCCCGCGCCGCCTGCACTGCAGGCAAAAGAAGAGCGATCAGTACACCGATAATCGCAATGACCACCAACAGTTCAACAAGTGTAAACGCATTTCTTTTCTTATACCCATACTGCCCCCCCCCCCCTATTTTAACATGAGATATTTTCTTCGAGGTGATCTTTGTTGTCAATTTTGCTGGTATTGAGAATTTTTTCATGGTTGGTTTCCTTTATAAAGAGTGATTGTTTTTGCTCAAAAAGTTTTTTACGGTTGAGAGGTTTTTGATACTGTTATCGGTAATGGATAAAATCTCTGTTTGAATCAAACCGTAACCTTGACGGTTTGAATAATAAGCAATCGTCGTACCAAAGTTTTCACGAATTGGTATAAACGTTAAATTTGAACAAAAACACCTGTTCGTTTGAACAATTAGACAGATTTTTGGAATGATTTTCCGATTTTGGAACTTTTTTCCGGTTAGAAATATGTTACCGGCGAGACAGAACAATGTTCATGCCGTGAAATATCACGTTTGTTCTGTGAAATATCACGGGGAATCCGTGATATTTGATAGGAAAACTATCTCATTTCACGGCTTTATCGAATGGAACCGCTCATAAAGGTCATCTACGAGCGAAAATCAGACAACTTTTGTACTTAGAGGTTGTCAATAAGTGTCCGAAATTCGGTTGTAGATATAGTTGCAGTCAGTAAGATTGCAAGTTTTCCTCCGCCCTGCAAGGGCAATGCGTAACAACCCACCGCAACGCGGTGGGTAACCGTCCCTCCCCAACAATCGCCCTGAAAGGGCAACGCAAAGCGGATTGGCATTGCCCTTTCAGGGCGAAATTATGGGTGTGCTTTAACCCACCGCGTTGCGGTGGGTTGTTATGCAATGCCCCTAAAGGGGCGGAGGAAAAACTTGCAATCCTACTGTAGTTGCAGTGAGATTCGTTGATTTTGGTGGGCAATCGTGTTATACTGTCGTAGGGTTCTATTTGGTATTTTTCAAGTAACTATTTTCAGGATTGATCCGAAAAATCGAATAGCCCGATAGGGATTTATTTTCGTAACCGCAGGTCTTTGACCTGCGGTTACGAACCAACGAAACCACTGCCTGAAAGGCAGAATTTTAAGCCGCTACCGTGTTAAGTCCTGCCTTTCAGGCAGTAGGCTGTTTAGTGTTGCACCGCAGGTCAAAGACCTGCGGTTATGAAAATTAAGCTCTATCGGGCTACTCCGCTTTGGGTACCTGTTAAGTAAATAGTCATGACAACTTTTAACAAAAATTACTCTGAATAGTTATAAAAATACCAATTTTATGACTCACGCAGTATAAGTTTAGTAACCGATTCGATTTTTTCGGCAAAAGGTCGCCTGCTTTTTGTTCTTGAGTAAAAAATTGAAACAATTTAGAACAGGATTGAGTAAATAAATCCGAATCGGTTTAACCGCAAACATTGTAACGAATATTTTAAGGAGAATTGATGTACATTTATTTAGGTGATGACGATATAACGCGGGCGGCGTCGTATTTATGCGGTGTGTTGACGTATGCCCGGATTCCGTTTGATCGGGTGAACAGTTCCGAAACTCCGCCAGCCCGTTTCACTTCAACACAATATGACGCTTATATTATCAGTGATTATCCGCGAACAAAATTTCGGACTGGTCAGATGGAACATCTTTGCAATGCCGTAACACAAGGAGCGGGTCTTTTGATGATTGGCGGTTGGGAAAGTTTTCACGGTCAACACGGTGAGTATCACGATTCTCCACTGGCTGAGGTGTTGCCGGTGCAAATGCTCCATCAAGACGACCGCCGTAATTTTTCTCAATCGGCTTTGGTTCTCAAACATCACAATCATCCGATTCTTGAAGGATTGCCTTGGGAAAAACCGCCGTTCATCGGAGGTCTGAACCAATTCTCCGTAAAACCAAACGCAAACCTGCTTCTCAAAGCAATTACAACAGATATTCGGATTGTTCAGGAAGACGAAGCGGCTGATTGTAATAATGATAGTATTTTTAATTACATTAACAAACCGGTTGAAGAACGTTTTTCTGTTTCATTGTCCGGTGGAGACGCCATGTTCCTAACACTTGCGGAAACATTCCCGTTGTTGGTTGTTGGTCAATACGGCAAGGGCAGAACGGCAGCATTGGCAACAGATGTTGCTCCGCATTGGGTTGGCGGATGGGTGGACTGGGGGAAAAAACGAATCTCGCAGAAACTCGACAACCAAAATTCCATCGAAGTCGGAGCAAATTATGTACAATTTTTCACTCAACTTACTCGTTGGCTCAGTAAACAATACTGATTGATATTGAATAACGTTTAACCGCCGCCGACAAGTGTAACAAGTTCGAGCGAATCTCCCTCTTCAAGCCGGACATCAGCAAACGTCCGGTAAGGAACAACACAACGGTTTCGCTCCACCGCAACATGACGGTTTGTCAGTTCAAGCCGCTCCAAAAGTTGCCGTATCGTTAGATTATCAGGAATTTCCGTCAATTTGTCGTTGATTGTTAGTTTCATCGTCAGCACGTTTTAATTAATTAATCAATTAATCAATAATTTTTGAAATCGGATACTCGACAATCCCGCACGCTCCGGCATTTTTCAGTTGCGGAACTAAATGTCGAACCGTTGATTCTTCAATAATCGTCGAAACCGCTAACCAGTTTTCATTGGAAAGATGGGAAATTGTTGGATTTTGTAACGCCGGAAGAATTGCAATCACTTCATTAAGTTTGGTTTTCGGAACGTTCATCATCAGACCAACTTTTCCCTCCGCCGCCATTGTTGCACGAAGCATTAACACCAAATCATCAATTTTACGTTTTTTCCATTCATCACGGTAAGAATTATGATTGGCAATAAATCGGGTGGTGCTTTGGAGCACTTCGGCAATAATTCGAAGTTTATTGGCTTTGAGAGAACTACCCGTTTCCGTAACTTCAACAATCGCATCCGCCAGTTTCGGAGGTTTCACTTCGGTTGCCCCCCAACTAAATTCAACATGAGCCGTAACTCCGTGCCGAGCAAGAAATTGAGTGGTCAAACCCACTCCTTCTGTTGCAATCCGTTTACCTTGTAAATCTTGAATCGTTTGAATCGGCGAGTTTTCCGGTACACAAAGAACCCAACGAACCGGACGACGTGAAACCTTTGAAAACCGAAGTTCCGCAATTTCCAAAACATCAGAATTTGTTTCGACAATCCAATCATGTCCTGTCAATCCGGCATCAAGAGAACCATCGGCGACATAACGCGCCATCTCCTGAGCGCGAATCAGCAAACACTCAATCTCGTCATCATCAACCGTCGGAACATAACTCCGGGTTGCAACAGAAATATTGTATCCGCTTTTTCTAAAAAGTTCAAACGTCGCCTCTTGAAGGCTTCCGGCTGGAATTCCAAGTTTAAGTACACTCATTACACATACTTTAAAATTAAAAGGTGTTCTTTGATAATCATTCACGTAAATAAATTACAAAAAATACAACTTTTTGTTAATGATCGTGAACCGTTACAAAAAACGAACATAAAAATACTGATACGAATTTAGGCAGATTCGTTTGGTTCTTCTGTTGTTTCTATTGTTTCAGATGTTTCTTGTGTGTTTTCGTCTTTTGGAATTCGTTTAACGGCGACCAGAGTGTCGTCGGTGTCGAGATTCATTAGACGAACACCTTGCGTGTTGCGTCCCATGACCCGAATGTCTGC
>JAISBG010000853.1 GCA_031266315.1 Planctomycetaceae bacterium
TTCAATCCCCTAAAAAAATCGGGGCATTTGGAATACTCTCATTTCTCAAGTGCAGCTATACCAATGGTTTCAATCCCCTAAAAAAATCGGGGCATTTGGAATATAACAAACGTAACCATATTTTTGAAAAGGACTTAAAGGCAATTCGATCAAAAAAATTTTGGAAATTTTCATCGGAAAAAGCCTGTTTGGGGTCATTTTTTTTCACGTTTTTCCTAATTGTTGTTCTAATTTACACTTTTTCTGATTTGGTGCAAGAGGTGAAATGAAAAGTAAAAGTTGAAAAAAATAAAAATAAACCTTTATTACAATTATTATCAAGGAGTGATCGGCAACAGGCGACCAAGTCCCATGATTGTTCCTTTGCCGAGATGAAACAAATCAGCCGCAAGGATTAGCGGTTGGATTTCGTCCGGCAACGTTTCAACAAACAGCGAACCGAACACGCCATTCATATCAACTTCCTGCTGTTGTCTTGCCGAATAACGCCGCAATGTTACAGTTTCACCGTGCCACTGATACGGAATTGTTTTGATCAAATCGAGAATATCTTGGGAACACGGCATCCAATCATCACTCGGACGGTTCGACGGAATATTGCCAAGACTTTGAACGATCATCGGCGATAAACGGTAAAATATTGCAACAATAATATCCCAAAGAGTTGGTTCGGTAATGAGTTTCCCTTTTTGCAAAAGACGAATACTGTGCGGAAATGCAAGTTGCCGAACATAATTTCCGAATGTCCACGATAATTCGGCAGGTGAAAAAATCGGTAAATCAGTAGCAATGCTTGCTGTATTGTTGGTTATAATATCTATTCTATTTTCAGTTGCGAAAATCGGCTCCGCTCCGATAATATTGAAACGAACACGGTTTTTTCCCAAACCCAAAAGACCGGCAAGTTTCCAACTTTGTAATAATTTGTCGAAATGCTGTAACGCAGCGGTGTTCCAAACGATCCATTCAAACGAAAAGGTTTTACTGTTTTCGTAATTACAATTCAAATCGGGACGGATAATATAAAGCGGTTGTTTTTGATTGGTTTGGTTTTTTCCTTCAAAAACGGTATCGTAAAGTTTTTGATTGGTTTGGTGCAACGCCAATCCCCACACTCCGCGTAATGTCGGCAATGCCACCTCGACCGGCTTTTCATTAACGCAACGAAAACGAACCGCACGGACTTTGACCGGTTCAAGATATCGGCGAATCTGAATATTGAGATCGGAAATCATTTAACGGTTTTCCTTCGCTTTTTTTCGTATTTCTTGGTTTTGTCCTTGAAAACCTCCGGACTTTTCTTGTCCGGTTATGTGTTTATTCGGGTCAAATTGTTCTAATTTATGTCTGTATGACTTTTGTTGCCCGATGTTTTCACGGTCATTGTCATCAAGTACTGTATCATAACCAAACAGAACATCGTCTCCGTCTTCATTAAACGGCGGGAGTATTTGTCCGGAAAATTCTTCTTTCTCAATAAAGATCGATTGCAAACCGTTACCGTTTCGTTTGGGCGATGCAAATTTCTGAAACCATGACAAACCGCCGCGTGTGGTTTTATTTTGATTCTTAATTGCCGCACGCGGATAACGTAACAACTCAACGGGTTCTTGTGTTTTTTTCCAAATGTTAAAACGTTTGAGTGTTTCATTATCCAACACTGGAAGTTTCGGATTGTCCTTTGCAAATTCATTTCCAAATTCGTCAAGGATTTTCTTTACTTCGACTTTGCATTGTCCCAATCCCAGCGGTTTACCGCCGCCAAGCCGCCATGTATTGTTGTCACAAACTAAAATCAACAGCGATAATTCTTTCATCGACAATGAACG
The DNA here is from genome assembly GCA_031266315.1 of Planctomycetaceae bacterium. GTDB lineage: Bacteria > Planctomycetota > Planctomycetia > Pirellulales > Thermoguttaceae > WRKP01. The sequence goes on from JAISBG010000853.1 coordinate 1,830, forward strand.
GACGCTTAACCGGACGGTGCCTGTAACATCAGGATTGAGTAATTCGGCGGAGAAATTTACCATTGTGGTTTTACCGTCCTTGACTTTCCCAGAATCTTCATAAACACCTTGATTTTCAAACTTCCATGGCGCCTCTTTATCGTCCGGTAAAGTGTGTTTGGAAGTCCGATAAATTTTGTAACCGCGCAACGGGTCTTGTTGATTCAATGTTTGCGGAGAACCTGCCCGATAAAACGGTAAACAACCCGGATGCGGCGATGCCAATACTGCAAGCGGATACATCGGTGTTAAATTTTTTTTCTTGTCGAGGAACACAAGGTTATCAGGACGTACACGACCGGCAAACGCAGGAAATTTTGAATTATTTTTTGAAACAGGAACAATTCCGAACATATCTGTTACGGTTGCGACATTACCATCGTTATTCTTTTGATAATCCGGCGGTAAAACTTCGTTGTTTAGAATCTCTGTCAATCGTGTTCCTTTACGTCCCCATCTTGCCCATTGAATTGAAACAATATCGTTTTCAGTACGAGGAACGGAAACATTATGATCTTTTAATTCCAACCAAATGAGATCATCTTTCTTTAATTCAGGACGAGCTCCATGTCTGTTACAATTTGAATAAACCTGCCAAAATTCAACCGGAAGATCAATCTCTTCTCCATTTGCGAGAAATAATCCTTCTTTCTTAACTCCTTTTGTATTGACTGGTTTTCCAGAAAGTTTGATTTGCCACGTGTGAGTTGCATCTTGGTTTTCTGAAACAGAAATAACACGTGTTCCGTCATAATTTGCCCAAAGATATTTAATCTTCCATTGTTTATCCTCGGGGCGAGGCAGATTTTGACGATAACAATTTTTAATGTCTTTAGCCGGAACGATTACAGTTGTTCCGACTTGGATTTTTCCACTTTTGCGAGAGTTACCCGGTTTGATAACTTTAGCAAGGCAACACGGTTTTGCTTTCGGATTTCGGCTATGCGCAGGATCAACGTCCATTGGTAAATCACGCCCTTGACAAAGAACCATTTCTTCATCGACAACAGTTAAGAGACCGCCGGTAACAACCGTCAACAAATAACGTAACGCACCGCGAACGCTTGTTGCCGGAACAATAACATCATCGCCAATGGTTAACGCCTTGAATGTTTTATGTCCGATATTTTTGATTTTTTCTTCCTTTTGTTTATCCGAACAATTAGGATTATTATGAATGATCTTTTCTTCCTCGCTGATAAATTGTGAAATCAAAAGCGGACTTTGTGTTGTAATTTTTAATTCGATAATTCCTGTAAATCGATCCGCGTCAATTTCGTCCGCCGTTTGCAATGTCGGTTTATGCCGTTCGCTCTTTTTTGTAAACGGAATGAATGTGTAAGGATTATGAAACGGAAAACCAATGAGCGACGGATTACTTTGTGATAATTTATTGGTATCCTGCGGTTTTTGGTCATTGCCGGCGTGTGTATTTTTGTTCTGGTTATATTCCTTGCCCGGAATACTCACCTTGATGATGTTATTTTTTTCGTCTCTTTCAACATCAACTTCAAGACCGTCAGACGCATCTATATCCTTGAAAGACTTTGCCTTTTCTGGAATCGGATGTGAAGATTCTCCGCCTTTTTTTGTCGGAAGAATCAACATTACGGACTTTTTGCCTTTATTCTCTTTGACTTGTAATTTACCTTTGATTTGAGACATTGTATTACTCTCCTTTAAATTGTAACTGATTCGAATATTTTAGCGTATTGTTGTTCTTGGCATTTCGGCTGTTCCGCTAATTCCAATCGTCCAGCCGCTTTACTTGAACCGACGCGAAGCAATCCTAAATGTAACGCTTTGAGAGTTTGCGCTAACCATTTTGCTTCGTGTTCCTGAATATTTTTGACAAGCATTGTTACTTGAAATTGTCCGCTTATCAAAACATCATTATCGAACAATAAATGTTCAATTGCTCCGCCGCTAATTGCATCCAGCGCAACGTGTTTACGATGTTGTATTTCCGCTTGATTTACAGGACACAACGCATCAGTAAAATGAATCCGTCCCGATTGGTGAAGCGAACCAAACAAATTTTCAACAGGGTATTTTGTGTTAATTTCGTTCACGTCAAGTTTTTCATTGAACATCCAACCAATTTCCGACCCTTTTATATTGCGTTGTTTGTTTTCATAATTTTCAACAGAATCGGATACCGATTTATTTTCTCTTGCCGCAAGGCGTGTAACCCAACTTCGGAACAAACCGTGTAACGTCGAACCGGGTAATAAATAATAATCGTTACTATCTGCCGCTGTTACTTTATGCGGCAACATATCGTTTCCTTCGGCAATGAGCAAATCCTGTCCGCGCGGAATTTGTAATGTAAACTCAACAGTAAGATTATTCGTATCGGAATCGTTTTGCGGTGTGAGTTTTTCACTGTTAGCGTCAGAAATCGTTCCGTCTTGACGCCAAGTGTAGAAATCATTGAGATATTCGGCATAATGTTCTTTTTCGGATAAAGAATATTTTTTGTAAATAAATTCGTTTGCTGTTGCGAGACCGATGCCGCGATTGGAGTTACCGCCGAAAATCAAACCGCATCGAATCAATCCGGCAAGTTTTTCAAGAAAATCTTTACCGGTTTTTTTGAGTTGTTCCGTTTCGTTAAACCAAAGTGTTACATGAGCTGTTGTTTCGGGCGGAGCAATCTCAATCGAATACAAACCGTGATCCAAAACATTGCCGGCGTGCCGATTCCGTAAATGATGAGTCCGCCGATATTCCGTGTTTTTATTGATGTTAAGAACAACATCGGAAACAATAAGCAGACTTTCCGTCAAGATTTTTTCGTTGCCGTCGTCATCTTTAGGCTTTTTCTCAGCCGATGTTCCGAAAAATAATTCCGTATCTTCTCCGTATTGCTTTTCGTAACTATGACGCAAAACACCGGCAATACTTGTTCCGCGAAGAACAAGTTCTCCCTTACCGTTTCGGGCAAGCAGCATTTCGTTTCCGAAATTACCGTCACCTGCCGCCAAACCGTTTTTGAATTGAAGCGTAAACGTCAAACGATGAACCGAATACGGCGTACGTTGACGAAAAGATTGATTGGTGTCTTGTTCTGTTGGCATCGTTTATTCCTCACGTTCTAGTTTTTTTCCGATATTTTTAAATCAATAAGAAGTTTCAGCCCTTTTGCGGCAAGTTTGGAGTCCGTATTTTTAATGAAATTTTCCACTTCACTAAAACATGATTCCCATGTTGCCCAAATACGTTCGGTTCGTTTTGTTTGATGATCAAGATATTCCTGTGTTTTATCTTTGCCGTTTATTTCCAATTCTTTACGAACTGCGGCAAGTTGGCTTGGACTAGGCAAATCTTTTTGATGGTTATTCCAAATTTTCAAGACCTCTTGAATCATTGTTTTCTCATCAACATCGGATTTAAGCAGTTTAGAATCGGACTTGTCGGGACTGAATATTTTTGTTGCTAAACCGGGATGGACAGCGACCGCTCCAAATCCCTGTTCACGTCCGCCGCCGAGACCGGATTTGATTTTATTTGAAAGGTTTTCGATATTTGTTTCGAAAATAATCACACTTCCGGGCATCACACAACGGCACGCACGAACACGTTTTCCCTTTCCGGTTTGTTTTCCTTTTCCGTGACGGTTCCACCCGAATTGAATACCGATGACCGTTCCCATACATTCTTTCGGTTGGATTCCCCATTTTGTTTCAACAAATATTTTGAACTCTTCATTTGCCGGTTGATCTGATGATTTATCGGGCAAAAGAATTGGCGATTGCACGATCAAAACCGTCTCCATATTCTTGCTTCCATGCGTTGAACTGTTATAAGGAAGCGTTTTATCTTCTTCGTCAACAGGAAATGCAAAAAGTTTTCCGTTACCATGTGTACTGCGTTTTTTTCCGAAAGAAACGAAAATTTCCTGAAGATTATTATCGTTGCAATTTCCAAATACAACGTCTGCCGCCCATTTCGGCAAACGGACAAATCCAGACCAAACAATGGGAGCAATAGAATCCACTTGATAAAGATTACGTCCGTCTGTAGTATTTTTATCATTCAAAACGCCGTGAGCCGATGGAATATGCGGAATTGATTTGGCTTGCCAGAGTTCACGTTCATTGCCGTTGATGAGTAAAACACCGCCGGTTGCTTTGAGCGGATTGGCTCCTTCAACTTTTTTCCAATCATATTTGGCAATTGCTTCATCAGCAACATTCAATTTATCGCCGTTACTAATCAGCGTATCACCTTCGCTAATCAATTTCGCAACTTTATGCGTGAGTGAAACGCGCAACGGAATCGGATAATTTTCTTTCTTATCTTGTTTAAACGCAGCACACGGAAGAAGCGGATAGGCACGAAAATTTTCATCGTTAAATAATTTTGTTGCAGCGTCTTCATTCCGTTGATTTAACCGATTAAGAATCAACCCTTGTACTGCGCTGGCGGGAATTGCGAAACCGCTTTTGATCACATTGCTCGGAACAGGATGCTCTGGACAACAAACCGGTGAATCTGCTTCAAAAATTAAACGTAACGTCGTTGTTTCTGTTCGCAAAAAATTAACATTTTCTTTTTGCGGTAGTTCATCTTTTTTTGATTTTAAAAGTTGCTTGAATAAATCGCCGGGCTTGGAATTTTGTCTGCTGTCAAACTCAATAAGACACTTTCCACCGCCGCGAGTCCTGTTTCCGCCGATCGCACCAATCGACAACATTGCCAAACGAATGGCAAGGTCTTGCTGACTTCCTTCTTTAGCATTCACCGTCAACATTCCTTTGAAGACGTTATCGACTGCAATTCGTTCCGTTGTCCGCAACGAGGTCTCTTTTGCTTTTCCAGAGGCGGAGTCAATACTTGTTCGTGAAACAAACGATGTTTTGGTTCCTGTTTCATTTTTATTTTCATTTTTTAAAACAGCATCGGAAATATAAAAACACGATTCTGTTGTCCAATCGCCTTTGCCGTCTTCATCCGCTTTACCGCAACATTCATCTGCAAGAGTATCCAATTCATTAGGAAACAACTCTCCAAGTTTCAATAATTCTTCACGAATCAAACCTTTGAGATGTGTTGCGGGAATAATTGGCTCACCGTTACGGTTACGCGGAACTCGTTGATTGATAATATGCCCGCCGACTCCTGTTCCGGGTTCGGCATCGCTCTTTAAGGTCAATGTGTAATTGTAACGCATTTTAATTGTCATCTGTTGTGTTTTGTGTTAATCGGTGATCTTCTTCAAGCAACGAAACAGCATCAAGAAATTTTGTATAACGTTCTCCGTTCTTTTCTGTCCAAGCAGTGCCAAGTTCTCCATCAAAATCTCTTTCTTTTAACATCTTAAAAATTTTATTGTTTTGCTTTTTCAACGCTGCAAGACGCTGAATCCGTTTTGCCCAAGGCAACGTTAAAATCGTTTGACATTCCGCTAATAAACTGCGAGGAAATGTTTGCAATTCAGATTTTAATTTCAGTAATTCATCAAGAGATTCAAGGTTGTAAGGGCGTTCCGTCAAGATGGTTTTCGTACTAATATCCTTATCATAAAACACCAAATCCCGATTACGCCGTGCAGTTGGTGTGTCGAGCATGGATTCCGTGATATGTTCCCAATCAATCGCGGCAGATGTTGCTTCACCGTTTTTTTTATCTTTACGAAATTTTCTTTTTGCGCTGCCAAGTAAACTTTCGGCGTAAGGAATGGACGTATGTAACGGAAGTGAAACATTCGTATAAGCAATTCCTGCACTGATTGTCAATTCACCGTTTGTTCCAACCCATAATTCTTTATGCTGTTTGCTTAAATCATTGAATTTTTCAATCAATGTTTTTGCAAAATCTAACGCATAAGACGAATGAATGATTACCGTAACATCATCACCGCCGAGAATAAGCGGACGAAAAGGCAACACGAGTAAATCTCCGCTAAAAATATTTTCCATATTTTCTGTTTTTTTTAACCAATCGACCCAAGAATTAAGCATTTGAACCAATGCTGTATAAAATGCTTCTTTCGTGCAATTGTCAAGTTGCCGACTCATTTCTTTATACCAATCAGCTTTTTCCTTATCAGAATCGTCTTCGTGTACTTTTTCATACGCACGAAATTGCGCTCCCATATCGTTACCGTCGAGACAGACAATCGCCCAGCGGTTGCGGTCACCGAGTACTTTGCTGCCTAATTTTCCTTCCTCATCTTCGGAATCAATGTTGGAAAGAAACTTGATACACTGTTTGTTTCGTGTTTTAATTTCTTTGGGTAAATCGTTCCATATTTTATCGAGAATTTTATTATCAAGAGAATCTTTTTTCCAAGTATCTGTTGCTTCGCGGCGTTGTTCGATAATTGGATGAGTTCGTTTCTCCCAATCAGATGTCGGTAACATTCCTGACACGGCGTCCGGTTCTCCATCCAATGAATCAGAAGGAACGAAAGCGTAGAGATCATCGGCACAATGAACGGCATCGGAAAACGAATCGGCAGTTCCCAACCGCAAATCAAAACCGTATTCCTTTGATTTTTCAACAAGAGCGGATTTTATTTTATCAATTTTATCTTTATTTTCGGAATGAAAAATCCCGCGACCGCCGCCGGTAAAAATGACTTCATTATTATGAGAATCAGCAGCCCAATCATCGAACTTGGCGATCAACAGACTTGCACCGACAATGTATTTCAATTTTGGAACGCTGAAAATGAATTGCTGAATTCCTTTAATATCGTAAGCGAGATATTGTGTCATCGTTTGGTTATGGTTTCGTTAAATTTTGATTTTGATCCGTTTGATTTGGCAATGTAACATCTTATTGTTATTGGAGTCAGATCATTTTCTTGATTTCTTGTCCACAGTTTTTTCAATTTTTTGCAGGTTGCGGAAATTGTTGATATATGGGCGGGAAAAATTTCTAGGATACTAATATGCCATAGAGAACCACTCATGTCAATATATATCATCATAAAAATTAAAATTTTTTCCATTAAACGTGGATTACGCTCATAAGGACGAATCGAATTGATCTCACGAAGCTCTACAGAAATATTATTGTTATTCAAATTCATCAAACATCTCCTCCTAGAAAAAATAATTAAAAATTAAAACGTAAAATCTCCTTAATAGAAAATGGGGAAA
>JAISBG010000864.1 GCA_031266315.1 Planctomycetaceae bacterium
AGTTACAAGCGGTTCCAGTGAATTTGGAGTTTGGGGAGCAATGGGCTCAATCTCCGGCAGTGAATCCGTTGCACCGTAATTCTGTCACCAATTTAGTGAAAGTGAATCAAGGTAGGCAATCACAAGGTAAGCAACCCTTCACTGAAGGGTTGCGTCGGTTGAGTTTTTGAGAAAAATTTCTGATTCTACCGGATTAGGTGTCTCCCACCGGAATCGTAATTTTCGTTAGAGGTAGGCAAATCACAAGGTGGGTGACCTTTCGCTGAAAGGTCACGTCGGCGTTAGCCGACTTTGCCCCTGATTCCAATCGGATTCCGAAACCATTGTCAACACAAATTGCCATTGTTAATCTGGTTCACAGTCGGCTAACGCCTACGCGATGTTTTAGCAAAATATCGCCTACCTCTTGAATTGCCTACTTTTAACGAAAATTCCACCGAATAATTACCCCAAATCATACTCTCTATTTCCAAAATTATATCTTGTCAAAAGAAATATTTTTGATTATGATAAACTCTTTAATAGTACGTCGTCTCTCGGTAATCTGAAATTGAAACGGTTATCGATAAATCTTTACCTCGACTTTTTACTTAAAAAACCACAATGAAACATTTTATTTTATTTTCGTTTATTGTTGCAGCATGTTTGTTTTCTGTTTTCACGGCAAAAATTCAAGGTCAAGATTGGAATGTGCGTGATCATATTCCATTGGACGAATTTATGATACAAAGTCATCGCGGTGCCGGAAATCTTGCGCCGGAAAATTCGCTCGAAGCATTCGAAATCGCTTGGAATTGGACGACCATTCCCGAAGCCGATCTCCGCTTGACCAAAGACGGCGTTATTGTTGCTTTTCACGACAATAATTTCAAACGGATTCTGCCAAACGCCCCTGAAGAAATGAAAAACAAAGGTGTTGCCGATTTACCGTTGCGCGAAGTCAAAAATCTCGATATTGGAGCGTGGAAAGGGGAACAATTCTCCGGTCAACATATCGCAACACTTCGTGACGTTTGCGATGTTTTGAAAAAATATCCGAAACGGAAAATTTATATCGACATCAAAAAAATTGATTTTGAACAACTCGCCCGCGAAACCGAACACTTCCATCACCAACTCATTTTGGCAAGCACCAATTACGAAGAAATCAAACGATGGAAAAAACTTGCTCCTCAATCGTTTACGTTACATTGGATGGGAGGAACCGAAGAAAAATTAGCGGAACGTCTTGATCAATTGGAAAAAATCCGGTTTGACGCTGTTGATCAACTTCAAATTCATGTCAATATTGACAAAGAGGGTCAATTTTCGCCGTCGGACAATTTTCTTCGTAACACCGGTGAACGGTTACGAAAACATGGTATTCTGTTTCAGGTATTACCTTGGAACGGCAATGATCCGAAAATTTATCAACATCTTCTTGATCTTGGAGTTGCTAGTTTTGCGACAGATTTTCCTGATGTAACCGTCAATGCCGTCAGAAAATATTACGGTCAACCGGAATATAGACCTCAATGAGCGCGCTTTCTCTACCGGCAAGTCAACAATCGTGTGCGACGAAACGATGGTGAGCCATGAAAAACTGGTGGGCAATCCCTTCGCTGAAGGGTTGCGCCGGTTGAGTCGTTATTGACTCCAAAACGGAAAACAACTCCATTTACCGTTGTTAATCTAATTCACTGTCGGCGAGTACGCCGACGCGACCTTTTAGCAAATAGCGAAAGGTCGCCCACCTCTTTTCACCTTATATATTGTCTTGTCGTTTTAGAGGAGATAAAGTATATTATGATCTTTCGTTTTGAGCATTGATATCTGCCCAAAACACAATTTTTTATTTTCTGCAACATCTTTGCTTATTGTAATTGTAATTGTAATAGATGCCGAAACTTTCGATTCTCATTCCGGTTTATAACGAACAAGCGTATTTGGAACGTCTTGTAGAACGTGTTGTCGCCGCTTGGCTTCCTGAAGGTTTGGAAAAAGAAATTATTATCGTCAACGACGCATCAAAAGATCGAACACCGGAAATAATTCTGAAACTTTGTGAACGTTATCCAATAATTCGGGCATTTGAACAACCAACAAATCAAGGGAAAGGCGCGGCAATTCGTCGGGCAATTGAGGAAATGACCGGTGATTTCGCTATCATTCAAGACGCCGATCTGGAATATAACCCCAACGAATATCACCTCGTTCTCAAACCATTGCTGGATGGTTACGCCGATGTCGTTTATGGTTCACGGTTTGCCAGCCGTGAAATGAGGAAAGTGCTGTTTTATCACCACAAAATCGGAAACAATTTGTTGACGTTTCTTTCCAATTTAGTTACAGGTCTTGATTTAACCGATATGGAAACTTGTTACAAAGCGTTTCGCGGACATGTTCTAAAATCAATCCCGCTTCGTTCAAACCGTTTCGGAATTGAACCGGAAATTACCGTTAAAATCGCCAAACGCGGACTCAATGTTTACGAAGTTCCGATTAGTTATCACGGACGAAAATATAGCGAAGGTAAAAAAATCGGTTGGAAAGACGGTATCAGTGCCGTCTGGACAATTCTAAAATATTGGTTTCTCGACGACTACGCGAAAGAATCCGATGTCCTTCAGGTTAAAAATTCGCCGGACAGCCTCCGGCGTTATTATCACAATATTGTCCGCTGTTCCCTGCCCTATTTGGGCAACAAAATCCTCGAACTGGAAAGCCATGTCGGGCTTGTCTCACGCCTCTTGCCGCAACGCGAAAAACTTGTTGTCTCGGATCACCGTGAAGAATGTGTTCGATTTCTCAAAAATCTTTTTGACGGAAACGCTGTTGTTTCGGTAATATACTTTGACCCTGATTCCAATTTTAATACCGATTCGGATATTGATTCTGATAAAGCCGTTCCGAATAATGAATTTGATTCGGTGTTGTACATTCACGGACTTCAGAAAACAGAAAATGATTTGGCGGTGTTGAAACAAATTTACAAAATACTGCGCCCCGGCGGTAAAGCAATTCTGGTTGTTCCGCAATATCCTTCGTTATTCTGTGAACTCGACAAAACACTTGATTATCGGCGGCGTTACACAAAACAGAAGGTAAACCAACTTTGTCAGGAAACCGGTTTTCGTATTGTAAAATGCCGAAGTGTTCACACAGCGGCTTATTTTTCGTGGTTATTCAACGGTGTTTTGTTACACCACGCTAAAATCGGGAAAGTACAACTCAAAATTCTAAATATGCTTACCCCATTTTCCGGCTTGTTATCGTTACTGTTGCCGGGCGGAAACCTCTTTGTTGTTGCGGAAAAACCGGAAAATAGTGAATAGCAAATA
>JAISBG010000873.1 GCA_031266315.1 Planctomycetaceae bacterium
AGAGTTTTTCGCGGATTTACGTTAGTTGAACTTCTTGTGGTAATTGCGATTATCGGCGCGTTAATCGCGTTACTGTTACCGGCTGTCCAAGCAGCACGCGAGGCAGCAAGACGGATGCAATGTCAAAATCATCTCAAACAGTGGGCAATTGCTTCACACAATCACCACGACACGAAGGGTGAACTTCCAGCACACGGAGTACAAACCAGATGTTGGAATTATGAAGGAAACAATTACTCTGATCGTGGAATTAGTTGGGTTGTTTATCTCTTGACATTTATTGAGCAACAATCCCTCAAGACGATGATTGACAGCGGAGGTACTGCAGCAAGTGTCAACGGAACAACCAATTATCCGCCGGGTCCGCCTACTCCTTGGGATAATAATTACATTCCTTGGACAAAAAGAATACCAACGATGATTTGTCCATCTGATGTGAATAAAAATGTCGTCGGCATACTGTCTTTTCCCTCCGTATCAAGTTATCGTTCATGTAATGGAGACGGGACGATGGATTGGCATCGGGCAATTCCAAGCGATTTAGGCAATTGGGCAAGAGGAGCATTCAAACGTGATTTCGGACGTAATTTTAGTGCGATTACCGACGGAACAAGTAATACTCTGGCATTCAGCGAAGCACGTATCGGCAATGAAAATCGCGATGCCCGATCTGCAATTGCGCGCGGCGGCTCTGGCGGTGATGGTACACCAAACTGGTGTATGTCCGCGATTGACTCCAGCGACCGTCAATTGATAAAAAATACCGGAGGTTGGAGTTCAGCCGGTTATAGCGGTCGCCGTTGGGCAGATGCTCAGGAATGGATGTATGTATCGTTTAATACTATTATGGCGCCGAACACGGTTTCATGTGTTCTTTGGGGAACTGATTACAGAAACCAATCCATCATCACAGCAAGCAGTTGTCATTCAGGCGGAGTCAATGCCGTATGCGTTGATGGTTCGGTGCATTTTATCAGTGATACCATTAATACCGGCGATTCTGCTCACCAAGCATGGACAACTTCACAATCCGGCGAATCCTATTATGGAGTATGGGGCGCGCTGGGAAGTATCGACTGCGGTGAAACAAAAATACTTCCGTAACGAAATAGTTTGCATTTAGTTTTTTGTAATATTTCATCAGAATTTTTACAACGATATCATGATTGAGTCTCGTAATTCGATTTTCCAGTCCCGTTGCGGAATCGGAAGAATTGAAATAATCCCCAAAATATTGATACATAAAATTCCGCTGAAATATTACACATTTTTTAACCTTTAACAAATTTCAATAATGATGAAAATGACAAGACCGATAAGTTTAATAATCTTGGTTTTTTTAGGATTTTTCACTGGTTGTTCACCGACGAAAGTTCCGGTTTTTTCCGTAACAGGAACAGTAACATATCAAGGGGAACCGGTTGAAAATGCGTTGGTTTCCTTTGTGCCGGAATCATCGGAATTACGCGGTGCTTCCGCCATGACCGAAAGCAACGGACAATTTATTGTTGTTACACAAGGCGCAAAAGAAAACGGCGCAATGTCCGGCAACTATAAAATACTCGTTATAAAATTAGTTGAGATAGACGATGCGGGTAATGAAATTATTCGTAAACCGGTTGTCGAATATAATCCTAATAACGAACAAGTTGAAATTCAATACAAACAAAAAAATCTGTTACCCGAAAAATATGCCAAACGCGAAACAACAGATTTGACGGTTACTGTTGGAAAACAGAAAAATCATTTCAAGTTAGAACTTATCGATTAGGTAACGCAGTAGCCAAGTATCAATATCGATAAAAAATAATTACAAATAATAGTTTTAACTTTATTATAGTGAAAACCCTTCAAATCTGTGTTTTTTGTATGCCGAGTGATGAAGTTACGAATATTTCGCCGTACTGTTGCGGGCAGAGCGTCACACCCGCAACAATATCAGCGAACCGAAGAACAAATTATTGTGCAAAAACGAAATACGTTTTGGCAATCGTTTCCGGTGTTGTTTCTCCGTCCCAGACGGCAATTCGGTAACGGAATGTCAATGTACTGTTCGGTTTCATCTCAACCGGTTGACGATGCAGATTTAATGTAATGCCAAGATACGCAAAACTTTTACCCGCATTGCCCATTGTAAACGCCATTGTCGGAATCGGGTTGGACGGATGACCAAATACCGCAACGGTAACAGGTTCGCCATTCAGTTTTGCGGTGTACGCCATCCATTGGCACGGCGTTAAACGTTCATCGCCGCGAGCAACTTCTTCGGGTTTATTCGTTTCAGAATTACTGAAAAAACGTCCGTCCTTGTCCATCGTTTGGTCAAAACGTAATCCAAGACCGAAATAATGATGGTTGCTCTTGTCGAGATTCGCTCCTTGATCATTCGCTTTCAATGTCGTCTGCCAATCCAAAAGCGTTACATTTTCTCCGGTCTCTCTGGCTTTTTCGACTGAATTTGTTGAAACGGAAATTTTGCGGTTTTCTTTGATTAGTGTTTTTGATTCACTGTCTTTCCAATCAAGTTCCGATTCCAATGACGGTGTTTCTTCGTTGGGTTGCGGATTAATCGAAACAGTAATTTCCTTGCCGTGTTTCGGTGTAAATTCCTCCCAGAAATTACAACCGTTCACCGCAATTGCAAACATCAATCCGTGATGATGCAAATGATCGTAAGGCGCGTCACGCAAAATATTACGCCCCGACGGTGTTCGTAACTTTTCAATATACGGCTTAAAACGAACATTCTTAAAACGATAATCCGCAATAACGTTGCCGTTATTTTTCAAAAGAATTTTTGTTGATTGTTGCTCCGATAATTGTTTCGTTGTCCCATCTGCGACAATTTGGTAAAGGTCGTTATTGCCGACAACAAACAACTCATGTCCCTTGCCGTCAGGATTTGTCCGCGTAACAATATTCGTGCAGGAAAACGCATTTTGGAACGGAACTTCTTTCCACGATTTCGACACACGATCATAAACAACCGGTTTTCCCCTGCCGTCCAAACCGTAAAGTGTATCAAGATTCGGAGAAGCAATATCACCGCCGTTTTTTCCAAGCGTCAGGCAAATGACTTTTTGTTTCAAGTTTTCAGCAACTTGATTTTGGAACAAAAAAGCAGTTCCCGTTTTGTCAAAGAAAACAATTTCATCTGCCAGCGAATCCGTGAAATTGCCCGTCAATAACGCAACAATATTTTGTCCTGCATCGGATTGGGAAGAATAGGTTTGCCATTTCGTGGAAAAGAGGTAAAGAATTCCGTCGGTAACGACAGCAAAATCATCTGATTGGCTGTTTGAAGTAAATTTTCCCGATGCCACTTCCGTGAAGTCGCCGGAAATAGGCAACCACCCTTTTTCCATCACTTCTTTCGTCCAACGAAAAGATTGACCGGAAAATGTGCTGGCGAATAACGATAGATACGACTCATTAGGAAAACGCCCCGCCGTAATTGATTTAACGTTACTGCCAAACGGTCCCAAAATCATTTTCGTTTTGAAATTGTAAAGATGCAACGATTTTTTCTCGTTGTCCAGAAAAAGCAATTGGTCGTTTCCTTCTTCGAGAAGGTCAGCAGCGGCAACTCGGTAAATTTTGACATTCGGAACAGGTTCTGTAACTTTTTGCCCGTCGAATACACGAACAATCCCGTCGCCGTCCAACCACGCAACTCCAAACGTTCCCGAAATAATCGTGTGGTTTGTGCTTTCAACCGCGTTAGCAAACGGTAACATCGACAACAGAACGCCCAAAATAATAATGTAATAGTATTTCATTTCTTTCTAAAAGTTAAATTGATAGTTAAATGTTTCAAATAGACCAATAACGTTACATTTTCATAGCTTCAGGTCGTTAGCCTGCGGTTATGAAAATTTTCTGATTCTACTTGATTAGGTGTTTCCCACTGGAATCGTCAAATCATCAGGTGGGCGACCTTTTGCTAAAAGGTCGCGTCGGCGATAGCCGACTTGCCTCTGTTGACGGTTGGTAACTTGATTCCAAAACTCAATTGGCTATTGTTCACCAAATTCACGGCCGCCGCGCCCGCCGACGCGACCTATTAGCAAACGGTCGCCTACCTACCTTATGATTACCAATTTGACGATTCCGGTGGAAAACACCTAATACGGTAGAATCAGAAAATTTTACCTCCTCAGGCATTTATCTAATTCATCTTAATGGATTGAT
>JAISBG010000880.1 GCA_031266315.1 Planctomycetaceae bacterium
CCGCAAAAAATCCGCCGCCGAAAACTAAAATGTGGAGAACAAGAAATCGCGGAATTGTTAATGTTCCAAATTCCGTACCGCCGCAAACAATGCGGAAAAGCGGTTCGCCAATAAACGGAATCATTTGAAGAAACCGAACCCGTACTAAAGTTGCCGAAAAACCGGAAAGTGTCCAACTCAACAGGTCGCCGGTCAATGACGAAGCAAGCGAAAAAAGGAAAAGCACCAACGCCGACCAGAACACAAACTCTTTTGGTGAACGGTATTTACCGCTAAATACAAGTCCGAGTAAATACAACCCCAAAAGCACTGTTAAAAGTTGAGCCGAAAAATGGTGAATTCCGCGAATCATCCAACCGCCGGGAAGAACAAATTGCATGAAAAAAAGACTTTCCCACGCCGACTGGGCACTTGGGCTATAATACGCCCAAAGAAAAACTCCCGTAACCGCCTGCAACACAAACGCAAAAAGAATCATTGCCGGCAAAAATCGGCAATATCCCGCCGGAACCGACCAATGCCGTATTTTGTCGTAAAGTGTCGGAATTCCGGTACGTTCATCAAGCCATTGAAGAAATAAATTTTGCATAATCTTTTTGTTTTGAAATGTTAATAATGGAAAATTTCACCTAATGTAGGACTACATTTTGGCTTAATATACTTCCTCCGCCCTGAAAGGGCAACATCTTAGTGGATAGTGAATAGTTGGGAACGCAATCGCGTTATTTACAAAAAACGTATTAACTCATGTTACGCACCAGTCAAAAAGTCAGTCAAACACACGAAAAATCGGAAGAGGTGGGCGATCCACCCGCTGGGCGGTCGTGCCGGTTGAGTCTTCATTTTGCCGTCGTTAATCTGATTCACTGTCAGCGAGTACGCCGACGCGACCTTTCAGCGAAAGGTCGCCCACCTCTTTCGATTTTTCGTATGTTTTGCCGACTTTTTGGTCTAGGGTGCGTAACATGAGGTATTAAATCTGATTTCTTGCCTTTTCGCACGTGTGAATTACTTTTTCACATGTGCGAATTACTTTTTCGCCTGTGTGAATTACCTTTTCGCGCGTGTGAATTACTTTTTCACACGTGCGAATTACCTTTTCGCACGTGCGAATTGCCGTTTCGCACATGTGAATTGTCTTTTTACACGTGTGAATTACCTTTTCGCGCGTGTGAATTGTTTTTTCGCATGTGTGAATTACCTTTTCACGCGTGTGAATTGTCTTTTCACACGTGTGAATTATCTCTCATGTTACGCACCGTCGGTAAAAAGTCCTACATTCTACCGGATTCGGTGTTTTCCACTGGAATTTTTGTTAAAAGTGAGCAATCGTTAGGTGGGCAACCTTTTGTAGGTGGGCGATGTTTTGCTAAAACATCGCGTCGGCGTTAGCCGACAGTGAACCAGATTAACAATGGCAATTTGTGTTGCCTTCCGTTTGGGAGTCAATGCAGACTCAACCGGCGCAACCGCCCAGCGGGCTTTTTGATAAATAGCTCACCTCTTTTTTAACTATGGTGCGTAACATCAGTTATTAACTATTAATTATTAATTATTCACTAAAATGACGGTTATTGATTGACAACGGATTGAATTTTTTCAAAAACGAGTTGCGGCGTGAGTTCTTTCATGCAACGGTGATGTTTTTCCGGGCATTTTTTTTTCGAGTAACAAGGCGAACAAGGAAGATGCCGTGTCAAAATATTCCGGTCAAGATAAGGGTTGGCAATATAAGTTTCGCTGGTCGGACCCAGTAAAACGAGTGTCGGTTTGCCGAATGCGGACGCAATATGAAGCGGACCGCTGTCGGTGGATACTGTTAATCTTGCCCGTTTGAGACAGATTTTTCCGGCATGAATATTAAGCGGCTGATCCGCCATCGAAAAAACGTGTTTCCGTTTTGCAAGAGTCACAATTTCCCTTGCGGTTTGAGTTTCGTCTGGTCCGCAGTTAATCAAGACATCGAAATCCAGTTGATCGACAACCAACCGCGACAATTCAACCGCAAAATCAAGCGACCAACTCTTGACAATACTGCTTGCCGATCCCACATTAAAAACCAATACTTTTTCAGGAGAACGGAGACCAAGATTATTCCAGATATCATCTCCCAGTTTTTCTTCTTCCGGTGTGGTGTAAAGTTCCAGACGATACCGAATTGTCGGATCGTTTGGCGTATTTTTTCCGGTAACGGCATCGACCAGATTTAAATAGTAATCGACAAGAGGAATATCCGATGAGGGAATTTTGACCGGTAACGATAAAAACAATCCGCGTCCTAATTTTGCATAACCGATGCGTTGCGTAATTTTTCCTGACCAGGCGATGAGGGCGGTTCGGAAAGAATTGGTCAATAAAAGAGCAAGATCAAATTGTTCACGCCTGAACCGGCGGATAATATGATATTGGGATTGTTCAGGGGGAGCGTTTTTTATCTGGAACGGAATTTGATTGTCAAACCAAGGACTCCCGTCAAAAAGTTCCAAAACATGAGGACGTCCCAAAGCCGTCAAAACAGCATTGCCGTTGAATTGTTCGTACAAACAGCGAATCGCCGGTGTTGCCATCACCGCATCACCAAGCCAATTCGGAAGGAATACACAGATTTTTTTGCTCTTTTGGCTCATTCGAAACAACAATAACAACAGAAAACATCATCGTTCCAGAAAATCTTCAACATCATTTCAATATTTCAATCCGAAATATTTTGCAAAGTATTCTATAAAAGTAAAAGTATTCTACAAAATATTTACAAAGTATTTTACTCTGAATTGTCCGTAAATTCTATAGGGGGCGAAAGAAAACATCGCCAAACTTCAATTTCCCGAAATGATCCCGCCTATTTTACATTTCTTTTTTCGCTATAATACATCGGTTTAGTATGTAATACACCCAGTAGGATTACAAATTTTTATAAGTTTACAGGGATAAATCCTCTAACCTCATCAAAAATTGCGTAACCGTTCACGAGGAATCAAAGTCAAGTTTATCACGATTCCTAAGTCCGTAGGACTTGTACGTGGATAACCCCGTGCAAACGAAGTGTAGCACGGGGAAACGCAACCACACCACACAACGAACTGCGTAGCAGTTCAATAGACTCATCGTGTCAAAACCAATCCTGTATTCCGGTGTCTTTCTGTTGAACTGCTACGCAGTTCGGGGAAAGAGAGGGGAAGGTCGCCACTTACCCCGTGCTGCACTTCGTTTGCACGGGGTTATCCATATACAAGTCCTACGGACTTAAAAATCAGCAAATTTAACACACAATTTTCAAAGGTGTTTCCATGTTTTTTGAAGATTTTGATCCGATTCGGTTGGAAAATCAACTAAGCGGCAATCGTTTTCGTGTGATTTACCGTTTATCCGGTGATGAAGCGGCGGCGCGGAATCGGGCGGCGGATATTTGTGCGGAACAAACGGTTGAATTTCCGGTTCACCTTCTTCCGTCCGGCGTGATTCGGGAAAAGATTGTCGGTTGTATTGAACAATTTGAACGGCAAAACGAAACAAGTTGGTTGGCAACAATCAGTTACGCCGACGAAATTGCTGCCGGTGAATTTACCCAATTTCTCAATATTATTTTCGGCAACATCAGTATCAAACAAGAAATTCAGGTTGTTGCGATTCAACCGAGTCGGGAAATTTTGGAGGGATTATCGGGTCCGCGTTTTGGTATTGCGGGTATCCGGCAACTTGTGTATATTCCCAAACGTCCGCCGTTGTTTACGGCGTTAAAACCGATGGGGCTTTCCGCACAAAATCTGGCACACTTGGCTGAACAATTTGCGGAAGGCGGTATTGATATTATTAAGGATGATCACGGTCTTTCCGATCAATGTTTTGCTCCGTTTGAAGAGCGGGTTTCACGTTGTGCCGACGCTGTTCGGAAAGTCAACACGCGAACCGGACGCAAAACAATTTATGTGCCGAATATTACTTCGCCGATTGACTTGTTCTTTGATCGTGCTGTTCGGGCAAAGGAACTTGGAGCCGGTGGTCTTATGGTAACGCCCGGTCTTGTGGGTTGGGATGCGTTGCGGCGTTTGGCGCAAATGCAACTCGGTCTTCCAATTATTGCCCATCCGGCGTTTATCGGAAGTTACGCTATCAATCCGCAAGGAATAAGTTGTCGGGTGTTGTTTGGAACACTAATGCGGCTTGCTGGAGCCGACGCAACGATTTTTCCCAATTACGGCGGACGTTTTCCGTTATCGCAAGAGGATTGTCGGGAAATCGTTACTGCCAGCCGTGAAAAATTGGGAACAATGCCGGCGATTTTTCCTTGTCCCGCTGGAGGAATGGAATTGAAAAATATTCGCGGTATGGTACAAAATTACGGTAACGACATGCTTGTTCTGATCGGCAGCGGTTTGTTCAGTCACAGCGAAAATCTCATTGAGAATTGCCGAACATTTCTGGAAGAAATCGAACAAAGTTGTTCGTCAACCGATTGATACACAAAAAAATAAATAATACAAAAACACAGTAGGATTGCAAGTTTTTCCTCCGCCCTGCAAGGGCAATGCGTAAGCCGTTAAAGGTTGGAATTGCCCTTATCCCGCCGTGAGTTAATTAAAACTTTTAAAAATTTTTAATAAAAATTGCTGAATCTCCCGTATTAGGTGTTTCTCACCGAAATAGTAAATAGGTAATATTTCATAGGCAATCATCAGATGAGTAACCTTTTGTAGGTGGGCGATCCCTTCGCTGAAGGGTCGCGCCGGTTGAGTCTTTATTGAATCCCAAACGGAAGGCAACACAATTTGCCGTTGTTAATCTGGTTCACAGTCGGCTATCGCCGACGTGACCTTTTAGCAAATAGCAAAAGGTCGCCCACCTCTGTAATGTTTGGATACCTAATACGGGAGAATCAGAAAATTTTTTATTTTTTAAGAAAAAACTTTCTTCGGGGAAGGTGTTCATATTGACACGTTTTGGTTTTTCTGTAAAATAACCAACATAATTTTTTCGTCTTTATTAATTTTAACATTTGGAGACAATTTTTCCGTTTTGAACAATAAATCGCCTGAATTTTTATTCGGGTGTTAAAAAAAAGAGTACGTCAACAACACTTAAAATCGCTTCGGCGAACAGTAATTTTCTACAAGACTAACGGATTTTCCGTGTAGAAAATTATTGTAGAACTATAAAGTTGCGTGGCTCCCGTCAAGGGAGCGTCGCGTATAGTTCTACAGATATAATTCAGCATTACATTTATTGTAATGCACCATTTTAGTCGGTGGGAATGAATCTGTTTTAAGTGACGTGTCGCTCCGTCTAAGAGCGATATTCTGTTGCCGTTTCTCGGCTTGGCATTTTACATAAAAGCAGATTATATGTACGTAATCTGTCAATTTTAACTCTCTTATTTAAAGGAGAAAAATCATGAAGATTCGAGTTTTTCGCGGATTTACACTAGTTGAACTTCTCGT
>JAISBG010000033.1 GCA_031266315.1 Planctomycetaceae bacterium
ATGTGCTGTTGCCGGAAATTGTTACATCGCCAATACTGTAAATCGCGCCGCCGGAATCGTCTGCCGTGTTCTCGGAGAACATACTGGTGTCGGAAATTATTACATTGCCACCACTGTAAATTGCGCCGCCGTTATATGTTGCCGTATTACCGGAAAATGTGCTGTTGCCGGAAATTGTTACATCGCCAATACTGTAAATCGCGCCGCCGGAATCGTCTGCCGTGTTACCGGAGAAATCGCTAGTACCGGAAATTGTTACATCGCCGGAATAATTGTAAATCGCATCACGTTTTTTTATAAATAGGTATCTATTTTAAAAAATCCTGTTACGCAGGGGCTAAATATTCAGTTTAAATAGTTCTCTGATTCTCCCGTATTAGGTGTCCAATCCTTGAAAAATTCGTTTTAAACGCGAAAAGAGGTGGGCTATGTATCAAAAAGCCCGTTGAGTGGTTGCGCCGGTTGAGTCTTACTCGATTCCAAAACGGAAGGCAACACCATTTGTCATCGTTCATCTGATTCACTGTCGGCGAAAATGGGTGGGCGACCTTTCGCTGAAAGGTCGCGTCGGCGTACTCGCCGACTGTGAATTAGATGGACGACGGCAAATGGTGTTGCCTTCCGTTTTGGAATCAATACAGCATCAACCGGCGCGACCCTTCAGCGAAGGGATCGCCCACCTTGTATTTACCAATTTTAACAAAATTTCGCTGAATAATTACAATTTTTTTAATATTTTTCAAAAAAAGAAAAGATTCCGCTTGATTTTCGGTTTGGTTTCGTTTAAACTTTGAATTTAATTCTATTGTATTACGTTTTATTTGCTGCGCCGTTTGCAGTAAATAATTCGAGTTGTTTCAATGAAACCTTGAAAAATAAGGAATATGACAATGAAAAACTTTGCTGGAAACGTTGCAAAAAATTTACGGAATAATTTGATAAAAAATTCGTTTAAAAGTCAAATGTTAAAATGGGCAAAAGAGGGGGGGGGGGGCAGTATGTGATGAAGAGTTAAGAACGGAGAGCGGAGAGACTTCGCTTTTTAGGTATTGGTCGGTAAATCTCTTAACTCTTGTTCGTGCTTCACCGTTCGGTTTTACGTTGGTCGAACTTCTTGTGGTTATTGCGATTATTGGGGCGTTGATCGCACTTTTGTTACCGGCGGTTCAAGCTGCCAGAGAAGCCGCACGAAGAATACAATGTGCCAATCACCTCAAGCAAATGGGAATCGGCGTTCACAATTTCCACGATACCAAACAAGGTATTGTACCTTTGTGTTTGTACAATAATCGTATCACAGGGTTTGTCATGTTGTTTCCCTTTATAGAACAACAAAATTTGTGGGATTTAACTGTTAGTTGGAGCGATTTTCAGTATAATCAAGCCCAACATTGGTGGTGGAATCAAACAGGAATTGGAACTTTTCGAATGAACGACGATTTACGTAAACAATTCAGTTCTGTTCCTTTTGTCCGTTGCCCATCACGACGTGGCGGCGGTGCGTTGATGACCGAAGTCGATGAAACAATTACCAATTATGATCAGCAACCAGCAATCGGACCTCAAGGAGATTATGCTTTGTTATCAGTCAAAGATGTCGGTTCTTGGTCAAATATTTCCGGTCTTAACATAACCGGCGGTTCCGATGACGGCGGAACAATTACTTGGTATCAATCAACAGTTGAAAATATGAGAGGTCCTTTTCGTACTGCCGAAGTTCCTGTTGTTTACACATCAACCGGTACGGTGGACAATGGTCAGACGGTTCTGAAATTGAAATTTTGGCAGCCTCGTGATAACTTTTCCCGAATTGAAGACGGTTTAAGCAATCAACTTATGATTGGTGAAAAACATATTCCTACGGATAGACTTGGTATTTGCAACAGTAATGATGAAGTTAGAAACAATGGGGATTGTACTTATTTTTACGCAACAAATAATCGGGGTGCAGTTGGAGGGATTCGAACAATCTATCGTAACGGTGATCCGATTAGTCCGCTTCCTATTTCCCGCAAAAATGATTTTAACCCTCCCAATACAACAAGCGGTTTTTGGTATGGATTTGGGAGTTGGCATCCCGGTATCTGCATGTTTTTGTTGGGCGACGGCACGGTAAAAGCATTTTCCGTAACAACAAGCCCCAACTCCGTTATGGTTCCGTTAAGTCGTGTCAACGATGGAGTTTCCGTTTCATTACCGAACTAATAACATTGTAACTATTTACCGGATTATTGCAACTGTTTCACACCGCGTTACGGTGAGTTGTTACGCATTGCCTTTGCAGGGCGGAGGAAAACTTGCAATCCTACTGGTATTGATGATACGAATTGATTATACTTTACCCAAATTTATAAATTAAATCTCATGTTACGCACCGTAGTTAAAAAGTAACCATTCACGAAAAGTCAAAGTAAAGGTGAAGATATTATTATTGTTATTCGTTCATGATTCCTAAGTCCGTAGGACTTTAACATGGATAACCCCGTGCAAGTGCAACGCAGGGGCACTGAGTTATCCTTGCCGTGAGCGTGTTGAACTGCTACGCAGTTCGTTGTAAGAGAATTCCGTTTACCCCGTGCTGCACTTCGTTTGCACGAGGTTATCCACGTGAAAGTCCTACGGACTAAAAACCATGAAAAACAATTTTTTATTTCCAATTATTATTTTTATTTATCTGGTACTGACTGGTGTGGCGGAAACATTTCCTTTTGGTTCAGATGCGGAGGCTGT
>JAISBG010000075.1 GCA_031266315.1 Planctomycetaceae bacterium
CGCATTTTGAGAGCCGCTGCTGCTTTGTCTTTGTGTTCACCACTCTTCCAGAGAATCCCCGCACAACCTTCCGGGCTGATAACAGAATAATAAGCGTGTTCGAGCATTGCCACACGGTCACCAACTCCAATACTGATCGCCCCGCCAGATCCCCCTTCCCCAATAACGACACAAATAATCGGTGTCGGCAATCTGGACATTTCGAACATTAATTCCGCAATCGTTAACGCAACACCACGTTCTTCCGAAGCAATACCCGGAAACGCTCCCGGCGTATCAATTAAACTGACAATCGGAAGATGAAACTTCGCCGCCATTTGCATCGTTCGTAATGCCTTTCGGTAACCCTCAGGATGCGGGCAGCCAAAATTACAGGTTTGCCGCTCTTTGAGATTGCGACCTTTGTGCTGACCAATAACCATGACTTTGAACTCATCAAGTTTTGCCCAACCCGTCCGAATTGCCGGATCATCGCCAAAAAAACGGTCACCGTGCAATTCGATAAATTCATCAAAAACCATTTCAAGATAATCAAGCGTTTGCGGTCGGTTCGGATGTCGAGCAACCTCAACTGTCTCCCAAGGTTTAAGCGAAGCGTAAATCTCTTTTTGAAGTTGCAACAGATTTTTACGAAGACGAGCAATTTCCTCACGAACTTCAGATACAGCAGAATCTTTTTTAAGCGATTCAATACGAGATTCAAGTTCGAATATCGGTTGCTCAAATGAAAGGCGTTGTTCCGGTTGCGGCATGAAAATATCTCAAAATGAACCGCGCCGCTTGCGACGCAGAAAAGGAGTAAAATAATGTTTGTTATTCTAAAGATAACACTCAAATAAGCAAGATGGAAATTACTGTTTAAACCGAAAATATGAAAAAAACACCTCTACTAATTGTAAAAATCCGCAAAACAGGATAAATTTTAACAAAATTTAGTCCTATATTCTTCACACTTTAAAATTCGGTTTTCGTTTTTGTAAGGGACATGAGGAGCAAAAGGGACTTTTTAATCAATAGGGACGAGACAAACAATTAAATATGGGTGGAGCTCGCCTTTGCCCCTACTCAAAATCTAAAATTCAAGTGTGATGAGTATATGATTTTCCAACTGTCCGCAATTCACCACAACATTGGTGAATCCTGTTGAGAAGACTTTTTGTTCTTTGGCATTTTGGAAACATTATCGTTTAAAAGGTCGAGGCGTTTTTGGCATTGTTCCCAATATTCTTTCGATAATTCAAAACCGAGAAATTGCCGACCAAGTTTTTTCGCAACAACAACCGTTGTTCCGCTGCCGAGAAACGGATCGAAAACTTTTTCGTTTGGATTACTGGACGCTGTAATAATTCGTTCAAGAATTGCTTCCGGCATTTGGCAGCCATGCCAGCCGGTACGTTCGTTAAACGTACCGCAAACCCGTGAAACAAACCACGTGTCTTTATCGAAACCAAATTCCTGTTCGAGTTCCTGCGGTCGGAGAACCCACGTATCATCCGGTAACCGTCCTTTGGGATTTGCCCGTTTGTCGTTGTAAACAAGTTGCCGGGCACTTGGTACGCGAATCGCGTCATCATTGAACGTAAATTCGTTCGCATTTTTGACGAAGTAAAACAGATGTACGTGAGAACGTGTGAATTTTTGTTTGCAATTGACGCCGAAGGTGTAATACCAAATCACCCAACTCCGGCATATAAAACCGATGTCCCGCGTCGCGGCAACTTTGAGCTCGGCGGCGTATTCATCGCCGATAGCCAACCAGAATGTACCGTTCGGTTTCAGAATACGGTACACTTCCTCCATCCATTTTTTCGACCAATTCCAATAGTCCTCATCGTTGAGTTTATCGCGGTAAACATCATATTTGTAACCGATATTGAACGGCGGATCCGCAAAGACAAGATCAACCGAACCTTTCGATAACTTCTTCATTCCTTCAATACAATCCTGATGATAAATAGTGTTCCAATTAATATTCGACATTATAATTTTTTGTACTTTTATTATCTTTAGTTATGAAGTTTGCGGTGAAGACATTTGCGAATCTGTTTATGTGTACAGTTAAACGAAAGCGGTATTGATTTTCGGACAGAATTGTTTGAACGGACATTGTTCACAATTTGGTTTGCGTGCTTTGCAGTTAGCGCGACCTTGCAAGATAAGGGCGTGGCTCAAAAACGCCCAATCATTTTGCGGAAAAACCATCATTAGTTCCTGCTCTACTTTTTCCGGTGTTGTTCCAACCGCCAATCCCATCCGATGCGCCAGACGGAAAACGTGTGTATCCACAACAAAACCGTCATTCCGACCAAATCCGTTACCAAGAACAACATTCGCCGTTTTCCGACCAACACCGGGTAATGACGTTAAAGAATCCATCGAATCGGGAACATTACCGTTAAACCGTTCGATAATTTGCCGACAAGCATCTTGAATATTTTTTGCTTTATTGTGATAAAAACCAGTGGTTCGAATTGCTTCTTCGAGGTCTTTGAGCGGCGCAACAGCAAAATCTTTTGCCGAACGGTATTTTGCGAACAATTTTGGTGTCACCTTATTAACCTGAATATCGGTACACTGAGCCGACAGGATTGTTGCAACAAGAAGTTCAAGCGGCGATTGAAACCGAAGCGAACAACCCGCATCCGGAAAAGTTTTTTTTAACGCCGTTAAAAATTGTTTCGCTAACTGTTTGGCAATCGGGTTTGTATCCATAAAATTATAATACTCGTCTTTATACTAAAGCCATTTTAAAATTCACGAAGCTGGACACGTAAGCACCGCATCGCGGAGCGGTTGCTCAAGGGCGAAGCCTACCACCCTACCGGCTACGGTATAGCAAATGGCGACAACAGATAACATTCGTCAACCATTTACGTTACTTTCTACTATCAACCTTCCCTTTTTCGCTTATTATTATAGCGGAGAATAACTGTAGTACAAGCGACCTGCCCTTCCCTGCAGTAGGATTGCAAGTTTGTAACCGTTTCGTTGGCACGGGGTTATCCATGTACAAGTCTTATGGACTTAGGAATCAATGAGTCAATACACAACCGTAACTTTGATTCCTCGTGAATATACTGCGTTAGGGTTATGTTCGGTATTTTTTGAATGATCAAAATTAAGTTTTCGACCCTTTGAAAAATATCAATATAACACTAACACCGTATAAACGAAAAAAATTCTTTCTTTTGAAAGATTGGGGTGATTGACAGTCTTTAAATTTTCGATAATAATAAAAATTGTATTTTTACCATTTATTAATTTTCAACTTTTGGAGATCATTTTTCCGTTTTGAAAGATAAATTGCCCGGATTTTTATTCGGGTGTTAAAAAAATAGAGTACGTCAACAAACATTAAAATCGCTTCGGCGAACTGTAATGTTCTACAAGATCAACGGATTTTCCGTGTAGAAGATTACTGTGGAATTGATAGAGTTGCGTGTCTCCCGTAAAGGGAGCGTCGCGTATCAATTCCATGGGTGTAGTTCCGCATTGCATTTTATGTAATGCACCACTTTGATCGGTGGGAATGAGCCTATTTTTAGTGGCGTGTCGCTCCTGTCTAGGCGCGATATTCTGTTGCCGTTTCTCGGCGTTGCGTTTGTTCCCAATTTTAAGACATAACAGATTATTCGTTATATAATCTGTGACAATAACCTTTTTTCTTAGGAGAAAAAACCATGACAAAAAGAACCGTTTTCGCCTTTACCCTCGTTGAACTTCTCGTAGTCATTGCGATTATCGGGGTGTTAATCGCAATGTTGTTACCAGCCGTGCAAGCCGCAAGAGAAGCCGCAAGACGTATGTCGTGTAACAACAACCTGAAAAACATTGGACTTGCAGTCCATAACTACCACGATACGTATAACGGTTTGCCGTTAGCCGGAATTGTGAAAGTACCTGATGTGAATAATCCGGCAACGGTTTATTGGAACTGGTACACTCCTTCGTGGTTGTGCCGTAT
>JAISBG010000201.1 GCA_031266315.1 Planctomycetaceae bacterium
AATCGGAGTTTCAACCGGCACAAGAACCGTTCTTTTCTCGTCTTCTTTGACGGCAACCCGAAGTCCGTTCAATTCCGGAAGATATTTTGTTACGGGAGCATCAAGATCGAGTTTCCCCTCATCGACAAGCATTAAAACCGCAACAGCGGTGATTGGTTTGGATTGTGAAGCGATCCAGAAAACGGTATCGCCGCTCATTGGAACTTTTTCGTCAACATTAGCGTAACCAACAGCGTCTAGTTGCAACACGTTGTCCTTATCACCGATTACGGTAACAATTCCGGGCAATTCGTGTTTGTCGATGTAAGGCTGTAACGCTTCCTTGACCGGAAAAGGTTCTGCCGAAAATAAAGTTACGGAAAACAGGTTGACAAAAAGAAAAACAATTGTTCTTTTCATAGAAAACTCCTTGTTAAAAAAATGGAAACGGAAATAAACTTAACTGTCTATTTAATTTATATTTGTTCACGTAGATTTTGTAACTATTGTAAAATTTCCTTCGCCCCGCAAGGGGCAATGCGTAACAACCCACCGCAACGCGGTGGGAAACGACACACACAAACAATCGCCCTGTAAGGGTAACATATTAGCGGATATAATTACAGGTAACTTCTAAAAAACTTTAACAAAGATTATTTTTTGACAAGAGATACATGACTTACTGGATTTTATCTTGTAAATTATGTAAATCCTGTCAAAAAAATAGGTTTTTAAAAGTTGCCTACAATAAAAAATCTTGTATTATTTGCGTGCATCATTTGCCATTCGGACAAATTTATTTTTTGCTTCTTCGGCTTTTGGTAACTGAAATTCCTGCATAAAATAAAGAAAAACGCGGTCAACATGCGGATTGACAACACTTTCAGTTCCGGCGGCACCGGCATGACCGAAAACACCGTTTTTGGTTTTCATACCGAGTCCGTAATCCTGAGGTAAAGAACCGGTATGTTTTGTCGCTATTTCGCGAACGGATTCTTCTTTAATAATTCGCTTGCCGTTAAATTCTCCGCCGCGTAACAGCATTTGATAGAATTTAACCAAATCGTTGGGAGTTGAAAAGAGACCGCCGCCGGCTTCCGCAAAACGTTGTGTTCGGTCGTGAAACGGATAACGCAATCCGAGATTGCGCGACGTTAATTTATTTGTTTCTTTATCAAGTTGATAAACCAACGCCAAACGTTTTTGCTGTTCTTCACTAACCCAAAACGTGGTGTCTTTCATATCGAGCGGGTTAAAAACATTATTCTGTAACAAACGTTCAAACGGTTCATGAGCAATCCGTTCAATAATTGCCGCCGCAAGATCCATACCGAAATTGGAATACTGATAATTTTTACCCGGTTGATTATCGAGCGGCGTCAACATGGCGGCGGTAATAGTATGCCGTAACGGTAATGTCTCAAGACCATGACGCCGATGATTGGGTGAATCGCTTCGCAAACCGCTCGTATGACTTAACAAATGTGCGATTGTCAACGGCGGGTCAAGAGGAACCAGCAACGTATGTTGATCATCTTTTTCGGCAATGACCCGCATTTCAGCGAGTTCGGGAACATAAGTTGTTACAGGTTCAGTCAACGAAAGTTTGCCGCGATCAACAAGAATCATCGTCGCAACTGCAGTGAAAGGATTCGTTTGTGATGCAATCCAAAATATCGTATCACCGGTCATGGGTTCCTGTTTTTCGATGTTACGAAAACCAAGTTGTTCCATTTGCAAAACGTTATCCCGATCCGCAACCATCGCAACAATTCCGGCAATTTCGTTATTTTTAATATAAGGTTCGAGCATCTCTTTAACAGGATACTCTTCCGCAAAAATAACAAACGGAAACGTTACGAAAAACAATAGTACCAAAAGATTTTTGTTCATGGTCATAGTAAGTAAAAAAAGGGTTAAAATTGTGAAACCAAAGTATAATAGTGCACATTAAAAATACAAGGTAGGCAATGACGTGCTGGAATGATCCCAAAAATTTCAAAACAATCAGAATTTTAAAGTGTAATGAGTATATACTGTGTTAAGGTTGTATTTAGTATTTTTCAAGTAACTATTTTCTGGATTGATCCGAAAAATCGAATAGCCCGACAGGGCTTCATTTTCGTAACCGCAGGTCTTTGACCTGCGGTTACATACCAATAAAACCGCTGCCTGAAAGGCAGAATTTTAATCCGTTGCTGTGTTAAGTCCTGCTTTTCAGGCAGTAGGCTGTTTAGTGTTACACCGCAGGTCAAAGACCTGCGGTTATGAAAATGAAGCCCTATCGGGCTACGCCGCTTTTGTATCTATTAAGTAAAAGTAAATAGTTATGCCAACTTTTAACAAAAATTCTTCTGAAATATTACAATAATTACAGTTATTCGGTTTGCATCCATCCGCAGTTACGAATATTTTTGCCCGGCATCCGGTAGAGTTTTCTTGCTTGGAAAAAATCTTTTTTCTCAGGATTCACCTTGATAATACCGTCACCAATATCTTCACGGGCTTCTGCAATATATCCGAGTAATCGGGTTAAAACTTCAGGTTCCTGATCGGAAAGATCATATTCTTCTTTGGGATCATTTTCTAAATGATAAAGAGCCATCGGCACGTTTTGCCATTCATGTTTTCCGGGCATTCCGTCACGCCCCGGTTCCGTAACCGCGTAACATTGGTGCGGCAAAATCAACTTCCATGATCCGCTACGTACTCCTTGCAAACTCCAACCATTGTAATAGTAAAACCGGTCATGCGGTGATTTTACACGTGGAATACCAGCCATGACAGACCAAATATTTTTACCGTCAATTGGTTTTTGCGGAAGCGGCGCACCGGCTAAATGACAAAGAGTTGGCAAGAGGTCTAAGGCTGAAACCATTTCAAGATTGGAACGTCCTTCCGGTATTTTTCCCGTCCAACGCATAAGACAGGGAACCCGAAATCCGCCTTCAAATGAATTTGTTTTACCGTCCCGAAACGGAACCGCTTTACCGGCATGATTTCCGTAACTCAACCAAGGACCATTGTCTGAAAAGAAAATGATTATTGTATTTTCTTCTAAATGATGCTGTTTTAATGCCGCCATAATTTCACCAACCGACCAATCAATTTCCATACAGGCATCGCCATACAAACCTGCCTGTGATTGACCGCGAAAACGTTCTGTAACATGTAACGGAACATGCGGCATATTGTACGCAATTTCAAGGAAAAAAGGTTTTGTCTTATTTTTTTCAAGAAAAGCAAGCGCGTGTTCCGTATAACGTTTTGTCAGCAATGCTTGGTCGGGATTGAATTCAATTAATTTTTCCTGTTCGACAAGACCGTAATCAGGGAAAAAAACTCGTTTCACCGGATGGCGGGGCCACATATCATTGGAATTGGGTGTTCCGAAAAACTCATCGAATCCATGACGTGTTGGCAGAAACTCAGGACGGTCACCAAGATGCCATTTTCCAAACAATGTGGTTCTGTATCCCGCTTCTTTGAGAAGTTCCGGCAGTGTTTGTTCCTCGTTATTGAGACCATAAGGAGAATCGGCTTCAAAAACTGCCGGAATACTAATTCGTTGGGGATAACAACCCGTTAAAAATGCCGCACGCGATGGCGAACATACCGACGCGGCAACATAAAAACTTTGAAACCGCATTCCCTCTTTGGCAAGCCGATCAATATTTGGTGTTACAATTTCCTTCGCATCGTAACAACCAAGATCCGCATAACCAAGATCATCGGCTATAAAAACAATAATATTGGGACGAGTTCCACGAACAGCCTCCGCATCTGAACCAAAAGGAAATGTTTCCGCCACACCAGTCAGTACCAGATAAATAAAAATA
>JAISBG010000186.1 GCA_031266315.1 Planctomycetaceae bacterium
CGTCCGCCAAACTTATGACGCTCGGCATCGGCAACACGGAGAATAGAAAGCAATTGGAAAAATGTCGGCTTTGTCACTCCAAAAAGCTTTTTGAATTGGCGATCACTTTGCTTAAGAGCTTTGGTAACTTCAGGGGAATACATAAGAAAAAAATCGGTGAAAGATAACAAGGAAGGAAACTGCCCACAGAATAACAATAACACTAAAGTTACGCAAGAGCAATTGAGGGAAAAAATGAAAATAAGGTTAGAGAAAAGGTCTATTGCTGCACTGCATCCGTCTTGCGGCTTCGCGCGCCGCCTGTACCGCCGACAACAGAAGTGCGATTAACACGCCGATAATCGCAATCACCACAAGAAGTTCGACCAATGTAAAGCCAAACGGTGAAGAACGAATGAGTTGTAAGAATTTTGCGGAAAAGTATTGGGAAAGCAGAAACTTTTCCCTATCATTTCTTAACTCTTCCCCACATACTGCCTCCCCCCCCCCTGACTTGCCCAGTTTAACATTTGGATTTTCATTGGGTTTTTCAGTGAATTTTCCGAAGCGTTTTCAACAAAGTTTTTCATCGTTATATTCCTTATTTTTAAGGTTTCATTGAAATCATTGCGATTCGCTTGTCGCAAACAATGCGGCAAAGGAACGTATCGCAATTCAATCGATTTCGAAGTTTACATAAAATGAGACCAGATGTCAAGAATAATCTTCTTTTTGAAAAAAAATTTCGATTGCTTTGGAATTTTGGGATCGTTACCGACAGGTCAACATAGGCAATCCGTTCACTGAACAGTTGCGTCGGTTGGAGTCAATAATGAGTCAACCGGCGCGACCGTCCAGCGAATCTTTTGATGAATGACCCATCTCTTTTCGTGTATTTTCGTGTGTTTCACGTTAAAATATGAAAATTCCACTGGAAATCTATCTTACCCAATTCCCAATTCCGACATGACCGGAAATTTTCATGTGTAATGAGTCTCTTGACGAACCTCTCAAAAAAACGGATAATTACTGAATGTTCAATGATGACCACATCAGGTTGTTCGGATTTTATTTCCCTACCTTACTAATTTTTTCTAAAATTATTTGCAATTCTATGACCGCTGAAACTGATCGTTCTGAAAATCGTTCTATTGATTCTGTTCCTTCTCCACTCCGTAAACGTCTGATTGGTTCCCAGCGGAACCCTGACGCGTATCGCCCCAAACTGAATATTTCTGTTGTCGGCGAGGAACATTCTCAGAGTAAAACGGAAACTTATCCGCCGGAAAAAATTGAAACGCCAAACAATTCTCCACCGCTTTCTGCCGAAAATTCCGCTGAAGATATTGCCGAGAATATGGACGGAACTATTGCAGAAACACCGGATCGTCTTAATGAAAACGAATCGTTACGGAATATTCCGGTTGTTACGGCAAATCGGGTTCCGGTTCCAAAAATTCGTGCCGGCAAAATGTCGGACGATCTGGAAGAAGAATTTAACGCGGTTTTTAGTGGTGAATCGCTTGGTGAATCTCTTGACGTTTTGATGAGTAAATCGGAAGCGGTTGCCGATCAGGAGATTTTGGAACCGGAAACAAAACGCAACGCAACTGTGATTTCACTTCACGGCGACAGCGTTTTTCTTGATCTCGGTGTGCGGGAGCAAGGTGTGGTTTCGCTCAAAATGTTTCCTGCAGACGCCGAACCGCAACCCGGTCAATCACTTGAAATTGCCGTTGTTCGTTTCATGCCGGAAGAAGGACTTTACGATGTTTCCATACCGTTAGCCGCTGCCGATGTTCGTGATTGGTCGCAAGTTCACGAAGGAATGATTGTTGAAGCAAAAATTACCAAAACAAACAGCGGCGGTTTGGAATGTGAAGTCAACCGGTTACGCGGTTTTATTCCGATCAGTCAGATTGAGTTGTTTCGTGTTGAGGACACGGAACAATATGTCGGTCAGAAGTTGAACTGTATTGTCGAAGAAGTTAATCCCGAACGCCGTAATCTGGTTTTGAGCCGACGCGCGTTGTTAAATCAGGAACGGGAAGAGAAACAAAAAACTCTTTTTGCGGAACTCGAAGTTGGGCAAATTCATGAAGGGTTGGTACGAAAAATAATTGACGCCGGAGCGTTTGTTGATCTTGGCGGTGTTGACGGTTTTATTCCGATTGGCGCTTTGTCTTGGGGACGAATCAATCATCCGAGCGATATTTTAACTGAAGGAACTCGTGTTAAAGTCCGAATTGCCAAAATTGACGAAACAACTCACCGAATTTCCCTCGTTTACCGTGACGATGCTTCCAATCCCTGGTCAAACATTTTGGAACGTTTTCAGGAAAAAACATTGGCACGCGGTAAGGTTACGAAAATCATGGATTTTGGCGCGTTTGTCGAACTGATGCCCGGAGTGGAAGGGTTGGTGCATATCAGTGAATTATCCGCGAAACGGGTTGCTCATGTTCGGGAAGTGGTCAAAGAAGGAGAATGGGTTGATGTTTATATTCTGTCCATCAATTCCGATACGAGACGAATTTCTTTGTCCATCAAACAATCCGTTTCGGAAATGCCGGCAATTGAATTTATTGCGGAAAACGCTGCAAACCGTGCAACCGATGTTGCAACAGAAATTGCCGCTGACAATGCTGCCCAATCGGAAACCAAAAATTCGGAGTCGGCTCAATCAACGTTGAAAATTAAGAATCCTCACAAAGGTCCGCTCAAAGGCGGAACCGGTCAATCTGTCGGTGGTGAAAAATTCGGGTTGAAATGGTAAGTCTTTTTTTGTTATTTTATTCCTTTTGTTTCTCATGTCTCAAACAAATGTATTAGCGATTATCCTTGCCGGCGGCAGGGGGGCAAGGTTAGAACCCTTAACACGTGATCGGGCAAAACCGGCAGTTCCGTTTGGCGGAGCCTACCGGATTGTTGATTTTACGCTTTCTAATTGTTACAACAGCGGTTTCCGAAAAATTCTGCTGTTGACGCAATATAAAGCGATGAGTCTTGACCGTCATATTTCTATTGGTTGGTATCGGTATTTTTGCCGTGAAATGGGCGAATATGTTGATATTGTTCCGCCGCAACAATATGTGGACGAAAGTTGGTATCTCGGAACCGCCGATGCGGTGTACCAGAATATTTTTGCAATTGAAAATGAACGACCGGAATATGTCATCATTTTGGGCGGAGATCATATTTACAAAATGAACTACGCCAAAATGTTGAGTTTCCACATCGAAAACCGCGCGGAAGTAACTGTTGCGGCAATTCCTGTTGCGCCGGAAATGGCGGCAGGACAGTTCGGCGTTATGGAAGTCAATCAGGATTTCCAAATTGTCGGCTTCGAAGAAAAACCGGAACATCCAAAATTGATTCCCGGTTTGACCGACCGTTGTCTCGGTTCGATGGGAATTTATATTTTTAACGCAAAATTTTTGTACGATGAACTATGCCGTGATGCGGTTGACAAGGAAAGTAAACATGATTTCGGAACAAATATTATTCCGTCGTTAATTAACAGCCGCCGGATTTTCGCGTATTCTTTTATGGACGAAAACCGAAAAACGGAAGCGTATTGGCGCGATGTCGGAACATTGGACGCTTTTTACGATGCCAGTATGGATTTGGTGAGTGTTGATCCGCATTTGAATCTTTACGATGAAAATTGGCCCATTTACACCTTTCACCCGAATTTACCGCCACCTAAATTTGTTTTTGCGGACGGAGACCGAACCGGACTTGCGATTGACAGTATTGTTTGCCCCGGCAGTATTGTTTCCGGCGGTGTGGTCGCAAAATCCATTCTCGGACACGGTTGCCGAATCAACAGTTTTTCACGCGTTGAACATTCGATTTTGTTTCCCAATGTCAATGTCGGACGCGGAGCAAAAATTCGTAACGCAATTATCGATAAAGATGTCAATATTCCGCCGGACGAACATATCGGTTACGATCACGATTGTGACCGCCGACGCGGATTTACGGTTACCGAAAACGGAATTACTGTTGTTGCCAAACTGGTTGGTCCCGCTCACTTCACCTAAAAATACAGAACTAAAAAAAATGAAATATTTTAACATCGCCGGACCATGCAATAGCGTAGAACATTACATGATTGAAGCGTCAACCCGCTTGAGCGGTGTTGAACAATTGATAGACATGAAACAATATTTCGTGATTCATGCAGCACGCCAAAGCGGTAAAACCACCTATCTGCAAGATTTAACCAAACGACTCAATGCAGGTGGGAAATATTATGCGTTGTATTGTTCACTGGAGAAAGCCCAAAATATTGTTGACCCGGAACGTGGTATTCCTGCAATTGTACAACATATCAAAAGCAAACTTGACAGCACAGATATTCCCTATAAATCAGATTTTGCTAAAGATGCAAATTATGAAAACTTCACAGGAGTTCTGGAAGTATCGCTCAACAAGTTCTGTAAGTTATTGGACAAACCGTTCGTGATATTATTTGATGAAGCGGATTGTCTGAGTGAAGGTACCTTGATTTCTTTTTTACGTCAATTACGAAACGGTTACAATGACCGCAGTATGACTCCATTTGTCCATTCGATAGCCTTAGTTGGTATGCGTAATATCCGCGATTACAAGGCAAGAGTTCGTCCTGACAGCGAATCACTTGGCAGCGCAAGCCCGTTCAATATTATTACAGAATCTTTAACATTGAAAAATTTTACTAAAGAAGAAATTATCCAACTTTACCACCAACATACGGTTGAAACCGGACAAATATTTGAAGAAAACGCCATAGAATTAGCATGGGAACAGACACAAGGACAACCTTGGCTGGTTAATGCGATTGCGCGTGAAGTAATCGTAAAAATATTGCAGTCTGACTATACTAAACCGGTTACAGCGGAATTGGTCAAAGAGGCGATTCAGAATATTATTTTACGTCGTGATACACATATTGACAGTTTACTTGAACGATTGAAAGAGGAACGGGTGCGTAAGGTGATAGAACCGAT
Source organism: Planctomycetaceae bacterium (assembly GCA_031266315.1). Lineage (GTDB taxonomy): Bacteria > Planctomycetota > Planctomycetia > Pirellulales > Thermoguttaceae > WRKP01. The sequence goes on from JAISBG010000186.1 coordinate 4,974, forward strand.
TATTATTGGTGAGACATTTGTTGGACGATTTACAGATGATTTTTTCTATGTAAAAGATTTAGGCTTAATTACTGAAACCAGAGAACGTCTTGCGCCTGCCAATCCTATTTACGGTGAAATAATTATTCGAACATTAAGTTATGACTCACAGCAAAATTTGCTCCAAAACTTTTCATCTTATCAGTTGCCTCGTTATCTGAAGGACGGGCGAATTGATATTGATTACTTGATGCGTGAGTTTCAACAATTTTGGCGGGAAAACAGCGAGATATGGATAGAGCGTTACGAGTACAAGGAAGCGGCGCCGCATTGTAGCTTGTTGGCATTTTTGCAACGTGTCATTAACGGCGGCGGAGAAGTTCATCGCGAAATGGCGGCTGGTACTGGTCGTCTTGATATTTGTATTGAGTATGCGAATATTAAATATCCGATAGAATTAAAAATTTATTACAGTGATAAATATATTGAAAAAGGTTTTGACAAACTTGTTGATTACATGGATAAACTAAGTTGTCGTGAAGGTTGGCTCGCGGTTTTTGATCGTCATCCCGATATTACGTGGGACGATAAAATCAAGATGCAGAAAAAAATTGTTGACGGAAAAACAATCACGATTGTCGGACTTTAAGAATATTAAAAATTAAAAAATTTGATAGTAACTACTCTTTTTAACACGAAACACACGAAATGCACGAAAAAACGCGAAAATTGGTGGGCGATCCTTTCGCTGAAAGGTCGCGCCGGTTGACTAGGCATTGACTCCAAAACGGAAGGCAACACAATTTATCATCGTTAATCTGATTCACTGTCGGCGAGTACGCCGACGCGACCTTTTAGCAAATAGCAAAAGGTCGCCCACCTTATGGTTGCCTATCTGATGATTACCTGCTTTGAACGAAAATTCCACTGAAATATTACAAAAAAACGAAACAACTATGTCCGATTTCATTTCCAAAACAAACGGATTGCCCGATCAATTGCCGTCTGATAACTGCGTATTATCAGATCAAATATTGACATTTGACGCATCAAATCGTAACGGAATAAGAATTCGTGTGTTTTTTAGTGTTGGTATTTTTTGGGCAGTGATTTCTGTTGTTGCGTTGATTTTACTTTTTACAATACCTTCATTTTTGTCTCCGTTTATTTTGTTTCTTATCATTTTTCTGATATTTTCCTATATGTTTTTGACCTTTTTGTTTTGTGAGTGGCGAATTGCCGGACAAATGATTCTTGATTCCGATACAATTATTCTCAACGGTTACGGTTGGTTAAAAAAGTTACAATATAAATCTATTACGAAAATTTATCATTCGTCTGTTTTTTCTCCAAACCTGCCGCCTAACCCAAACAGTTTGTTAATATTACTTGGTCGGAACAGTCGCGTGATCGGATATATTCCGATAAAAACGGCAAACTATGATCTTCTTGAAACGGAATTGTTGCGGCGAATCAAAAACATAACGGGAAAACAGGTTTATAATTGGGAAGAAGAATTGTCCGAAAAACGGCGTAATAGAAAACAGCGTCGGCGTCGGATGACATTGGGATACTGTACGATGATGATAGCAATATGCAGTAATGCCGTCATGGTGTATTGGAACAATTCAAATTATTTTACAAAATCAAATGATATTGCTATTGAAGCAGAAATCGTGCATCAACGACCTTTTGATAAGGAGGGGCGCTTTTACCTTCTGGAATACGTTTTTACGGTAGATGGAAAAGAATATACGAATACAAACAGGCTTCAAAAACGAGAATGGACAAACCTAAAAGGGAGAAAAACCGTAACTGCTCGATATTTACCGGACGACCCAAACGAAAATTATCTGGAACAAGGGGAAAATGATAGATACAAAGATAAAAACAAAATCCGATTTAGTTTTAGGTTATTTCTGTTCGAGTTATTAGGGATGATGTTTCTTTTCATCTTTTGTGGAGGAGGTCTCGGTTACGAATGGGTAACTTACAACGGCGTTACTTATTTATTAAAACCGGGTCAGATTCTTGAAGACCGTCTCGACGAATTGATTCAACATTCCAATCAATGTTCCGATAAACAGATTCCTTTGTAACAGTCTATTTAATTTGTACCTATTCACGTAACTATTGTAAAATATTATGTAAAAAAATCCTTCGCCTCGCAAGAGGCAATGCGTAACAACCCACCGCAACGCGGTGGGGAACGACACACACAAACCATCGCCCTGTAAGGGCAATGGAAAATTGAAAACGAAGAGGAATTGATTGACCGATGACATGTTTCATTTATTATCCACTGCCCTTTCAGGGCGATGGTGTTTGCGGTTTGACCCGCCGCGTTGCGGCGGGTTGTTATGCAATGTCCTTTCAGGACGAAATACATGTTAAAGTAAACATTCATGAAACTCATAAACTAAATAGACAGTTACATTCCTTCTCCTTCGTAAAGAATTAAAAATGATATTTTTTAAGCAAGTTAAAATATTAAAGGGACATGCGGATATTATAGAATCTCTAGTCTTTTCCTGTAATCATAATTCATTATTGTCTGCAGGACATGATGGAAAATTATTATTATGGGACACAAAGTTGAGAAAATCTTATTTTTCATGGCTTCCCTACGATGGCATTGAATTATACCACGCCGATTTATCAGAAGATACGCGTTTTGTATTAGCATGCTTTTCACAGTATAAAGAGGTAAAGGTTTATGATAGGATTTCAAAACAAATTTTTTGTATTCCACTACTTGAATATTGTCAATGCCCTCGTTTTTCTAATCAGAACACTTCTGTTATTTCGCATACCAACCGGTTTGTTTATCAGATTGATTTTTGTAATCATAGTGGAGTTAAATGCCTATTCAAACCAGACTCAAAAATTAAATTCTTTTATTTGTTCAAATCAAGAAAATCAATATTAATATCAACTCAAAGAGGAATTGTGTATATTCTTGATACACAAACTGGACTTCCAATAGCGATTATTCCACACACCTATTCGAACATCACTTTCGTTAGTGTATCTGCTGATGATTCGTTAGTCTTCATAGGGGATAAAAAAAATCGTTG
>JAISBG010000188.1 GCA_031266315.1 Planctomycetaceae bacterium
TTGTTTCCTCATCAGGACATCGGTTTCGTGATCAAAAAGTTCCTAACGGCGATGTTTTAATTTGTAACTCCGAAGATGATTACAGCAGAACCATTAAAAAACGGTTACGATTAAATCGCGCCGAAATGGAACATGTTTATACCTGCCCCCTCATCACTCGTGAAGTAACAAAAAAGGGCAGAAAAACCGAATATGAGGATACAATCTCGATGGATAATATAGTCGACTTGAGAGAAACATTGAAATTACTTCCAAACTGCCGATTGATTATTTTCGATCCGATTTCCGCTTATTGGGGTGAAGTAAATGAAAACAAAAATCCTGAAGTCCGATGTGTGATGGCAGAATTAAAAGATGTTGCTGAAAAGTTTAACCTCTCAATTGTTCTAGTTACACACTACAATAAAGCACTAGGCTGTCATGCAATGCAGCGCGTAACCGGATCAAACGCTTTGATTGCCGCCAGCCGCGCCGCATGGTCGGTAACCTACGAAAAAGCAACCAACACTCGAATCGTTGCAAACATTAAAATGAATATCGCCGAAGATCGACGCGGATTCGCCTTCAACATCATTGAAGGCGAAATCAATGTTCTCGACGAATATCTGGACGTAACCGCCGACGAAATGCTGATGAGTAAAATGAACGGGCAATCTGGTCGCGGGAGACCACCGAAACAATCAAATGCAGCAATGGAATGGCTTGCAGAATTTCTCAAAGACGGAGCCAAATTTGCCGGCAACGAAAAAAATCCCAAACCGGGAACAATTTGTTATGAAGCCGAAAAAGCAGGTTTTGATTTTAATACCATAAATAATCGAATATCACTGAATATGGGCATTAAAAAAAAGAAAACAAAAAACGGACATATTTGGCGTTTACCAACTTCGGCAGAATTCGCAACTTCGGCAAAATTCAAATCAAATTCTGCCGAAGTTGTAACCCCTGAAAATACAATAAGTTACAGCGCAACTTCGGCAACTTCGGCAAAATTCACGGAGGGTATAGACGAACTCGAAAAACAACCAGAATCCGATGAAATAATAATCTCTAAGACGAAAGCAGAAATGCAAGAAAGAGTAAAACAGATTAAGAAATCTAAACAAGAGCGAGAAAAACGTATTAAACAGCAAGCGGAAGAAAATCTCAAAAAAATGGAATCACTCAAAAATACGGTGGTTTGTAAAGAACCTCAAGAACAGACAACTAATGAAATAAAAAGTCTTCCGTAAAACCGTCAATATCCGCTTGTTTTATCCAATTTTACACTCAAAATAGGGCTTGTTTAAGTTCCAATTTTATGATATTTTACGTCAAATTATGCCGATTAAATGAATTATTCAAGCAAAAAAAGAGGATTCAAAATCCACCGCCCGCAAGGGCTTCCCGGTTCAAGTCCGGGGTTCGGTAGTGTGAAGGAGTAATTTTGACGTTGAACAAATTATTCCGCGTCTAACTTCACAAATAACCGTCAGTCCTTTCTAATAAGGGCTGGCGGATTTTTTATTTTCTGAATTTCTAAATTATCTACTCATGTTCCGCCACATCGTTAAAAAAGAAGTGGGCTATTTATCAAAAAGCCCGCTGGGCGGTCGCGCCGGTTGAGTTTGCATTGACTCCAACACGGAAAGCAACACCATTTGCCGTCGTTTATCTAATTCATTGTCGGCGAGTACGCCGACGCGACCTTTCAGCGAAAGGTCGCCCACCTGATGATTGCCTATGAAACTCAAGCCCCCGTACTGCACTCCGTTTGCACGGGGTTATCCATGTTAAAGTCCTACGGACTTAGGAATCAAATATCTTCACCTTAACTTCTTAACTACGATGCGGAACATGAGTGAAATAATTGTAAATAACGGGAAATTTATAACGATTTGGGGACTTCCCAATTTCATTGGGGAACGTTCTCTTTTTAAAAGAGAACATTCTCTTTTCGTTGTGGAACGTTCTTTTTACGTGACTATTTAGTGGAATAGCCCGATAGGGCTTCATTTTCATAACCGCAAGTCTTCGACCTGCGGTAGTACCGCGATAAAAACCCCGCCGCCTGAAAGGCGGGATTTTGTGCGGCAACGGGTTAAAATCCTGCCTTTCAGGCAGTGGTCTCTTTGGTTCACTGCCGCAGGTCGCTGATCTGCGGTTATGAAAATACTGCCTTTCAGGCAGAGAAAAAAATACTACGGAATAGTTAGCTTTTTTCAATAGAGAATTTTCTTTTTTTGCCGGACTTGGGGTGTGAAAAGGAAGAGATTTTGCTAAAAATTACCGAATCTTGAAACAATTTGACTCAATAACCTTCAAAGGTATTGAAAACAAACTAAAATATCTGATAATATTTTATCGTTTTGTTTACGGAATCCGGTAAACATACTCCGCGAGGTCAGCAAACCGGTATTTTAAAATGTCAATTGATTGATGTTGTTGGGCAGTATAAATTTAATTCATCGAGAATTGTTTTCACAATTTTGATATCGAAGGTTATCATGTCATCTGAAGGTTTACAGGAACAGATTCTAGAACTCCAAAAAGAGAATACCAAACTCTCGCGTCAAATTGCGCGTTTACAGGCGGCGTTTGACCGCAACAAGGCTGCGGCGGCGTCTGTTGCCAATATTTCGGCAATGCACGCGCTGGAAAAACGGAAACAAGAACAATATATGCAACTCCTTTTGGAAAGCAGTCCCAATATTATTCTTTTACTTGATAAAGACGGTTGTATTGCTTATTGTACCAAAGCATTTCTGTTGCTGGCGGATATTCCTTATTTTGCCGCGATCAAGGGTAAACATCTTCGGGACATTTTTTATCAGTTTACCGATAAAACGTGGGTGGACGAATTGGATGCCCGATTGAGTACAGCCGTCAAGTTGCAGGAAACACTGGCGTATGAAGTCAGTCTCAATATCAACGGAAAAGGAATTCGGCGTTATAATCTGCAATTTGTTTCCGTACTTTATTCGGAACTTGATTTTGAAGGTTCGATTATGATGTTGTACGATATTACGGAAATTCGCCGGATGCAGGAAAAGGCGGAGTTGGCAAGGAACGAAGCGGAGCAGGCAAATCTGGCGAAAAGTACTTTTCTTTCCAATATGTCCCATGAAATTCGTACACCGATGAATGCGATTATTGGAATGACCGCGATTGCGATTTCGTCGGACAACAATGAAAAAAGAATCTATTGTCTTTCTAAAATCGAGGAAGCGTCCACACATTTGCTTGGGGTGATCAATGATGTTCTGGACATGTCCAAGATTGAAGCGAACAAATTTGAATTATCTTATGTGGACAGTTATTTGGAAAAGATTCTGCAACGGGTTGCGAATATTATCAATTTCCGTATTGAAGAACGTCATCAGGAGTTGGTGGTGTTGGTGGATCAACATTTGCCGGCAATTATCGAAACCGACGAGCAACGTCTTTCGCAGGTTTTGACCAATCTTCTTGCCAATGCGGTTAAATTCACACCGGAAGGCGGTTTGATTCGGTTGAACGTGGAACTTTTGGAGGAGCAAGATGGGGTTTGTGTGATTCAGTTCAAAGTTATTGATACCGGAATTGGTATTACGCCGGAACAGTTGGATCGGTTGTTTCATTCTTTTGTTCAGGCGGACAACAGCACTTCCCGCAAGTTTGGCGGTACAGGATTGGGGTTGGTGATTTCGAAACGGATTGTCGAAATGATGGGCGGACAAATTGAGGTTCAATCCGAACCCGGTCGAGGTTCCACCTTTACGTTCACGGTCAAAGCAAAACGCAAAAGCAGTGAAAACGCCAACTATTTACGACCCGGTGCGGCGATTGATAATCTTCGTTTATTGGTGGTGGACGATTCCCCTGAAGTGTTGGAATATTTTCTGCTTCTTACGGAAAAACTACAAATTCATTGTGATGTGGCGTCTTCCGGTCAGGAAGCGTATCAAATGATTGCGGCTAACGGGAGTTATGATATTTATTTTATTGACTGGAAGATGCCGGAGATGGACGGAATTGAACG
>JAISBG010000212.1 GCA_031266315.1 Planctomycetaceae bacterium
TTTATTTTCCAATTTTAATTCGGACAGGTTTACCAACGTCAATCGTTTTATTATTTTTGCCGGTAACAATTTCAATTTCCTCCGTTGTTGTATTAACGGAACTCAATTTTGGATCAATCAAATCAAATGAATCCAAAATTTCTTTCTCAGCGGCATCGACAGCATTTGCATAACCGGTAGGGTCTTTTTTTGCATCGGGAAAAACAATAGAACTTGGAGTTGTTTCCCGTTTGACCATCGTAATTTTATATTTTCCCAGAACTGCGCCGCGGTATTTACTTTGAGTGTAAATAACGGCATTGCCTGCGGAATTTGTAACAGCACCGGCATACCATCGGCTGGAAACATCAACCGGCATTAACGTAACCGATGCATCGTTCAACGGCTGACCTTCCGAAGTAACCTCAATCATTGTTTCCTGCGGAACCGGCATACCGTCGGGCATTGGAATTTTTCCGCTGCAACCGCAAATCACGCTGCAAAGAAAAAACAATAAACAAATATTTCTTGTTACTGTTGTTATTATTGTTTTAATAATCATGGTAATAATTTTGTGTTAAAGTAATGATGTTAGGAATTAGGAGATAGGGATTAGGAACGCAAGCGAATTTTTTGTTTTAATAATTATTATCCGCTTGCGTCACAAATCTCACTCATGGTTTTGAGACGGATTCTTTTCCTTCTGGCGTTCCTAAGGCTCCCCAAATTCCGAATTCGCTTTTTCCGAGTAAAACCTGAACGGCACTGGCATTGCCGCAGTCAATCGTATCAGAAATAAACGAAACGGAACTGTCAAAGAAACCAGTCATCACACCGCCCGGATGATAACTCTGTGCCGAAAAAATTCCAAATTGAGTCATATTATCACCAATACCGGCTGAACTACAAGAAAGTGAATTGGGTGGAAGAACAGTATGAATCGTAATCGTTACTGGAGAAGCGTACAAAACACATCCGCGTCTGGTTAGAGTATTTTTTCCGGCGGCAATTTCGTTTTTATTTCCCGGATCGGTTTGGTTGATACAAGAAGAGATGCGGGCACTGGCATTTGAATGTATTGTTGTATCGCTTGCTCCGACTACTCCGCCTTTGATAGAACTCATATATTCTGTTCCGTAGGCTCTGCCCGATTCTGCAATAGCAATCGTGTTACTTGTTCCGTCAACACAAGCCCCTAGCCTTTTCCAACGCAACGGAAGAAACATGGAACGTAACCGAATATCGTTAGCACCGCTCAAATTAAACGCATTGGCATTATTCATTCCGTCACCGCAACTGAGAAAGTAATTTGTACGAAAACTACCTCTTCCGCCCACAGCCCATGGTAAATCGGTAGAATAACTTGATCCCGGATCGGAAGGGCAAATCAAAGTGTCAATTTTTCCGTTACGAGGGTCTGGGATTCCCCAACCACCCTCCACATTATCCCATGATCGAACACCATTAGTTGTTGAACCGGCAGCAAATTTTCCGATTTTCTCAAGAAGAGCATCGTATGCTGCTGTCTGTTCCCAATACGGAAAAAGGGCAATGATCCCTCCCCAATATTCATGCTTGGAAGTTCCGGGGCTGTTAAAGGAACAGCGTAACGGAATCAGTGTCTTGTTTGCGTCGTGGTAATTGTGTAAGGCGATCATGAATTGTTTAGTGTTATTGGCACATTGTGAACGCCGCGCCGCCTCGCGTGCCGCCTGAACAGCGGGAAGAAGCAGACCAATCAAAACTCCGATAATCGCAATGACCACCAAAAGTTCCACAAGTGTAAAAGCGTACAAAGATTTTTTCTTCATAAAATCCTCCTAAAATTCTGGTTTATTGTAATGGATTAATAAATATTGAACGATTAAAACGAGGTCAATTCACCGCCGTTGCGGGTACCGAGTGCGCCCCAAACACCGAAATCGGAAGGACCGTTTAATTTGACTCTGGGAGTTATAACACCGGAAGTAACAGCATTGATTGTATCACCAATAAATGTAACACTTCCGTCAGCGCGGGAAGCATTGACTCCGCCTGAATGCCGACTTGTTGGAGCGGTGGCACCAGGACGTCCGTCGCTGTTAGAATTGGCAACACAACTAGGACCATTGGGCGGCATAATTGTCTGAAAAGCAGTATAAGCTTGCAAACCACACCACCAGAGTTGTCCACTTCGATTAAGACTAGTATATGCGGCGGCACTATTATACAATTTCGTCGTTCCGTCAATGGATGTAATACAATCTGAATAGGAAAACGCGTCGATCATTCCGGTTGTTACGGTATCAATGGAACTATCTGTCCATGTCGCTGTAGGAGTACAAACACCGAAAAACGGTTCTCGGTGGAGTTGTGAGGATCCGGCACGGAGCACACAACCACGTTCCGAGAAAAGAATTGTATTACTTGTCCCATCAGAGATTCCTTCCATTCCGTACCAAGTATCACTATTACCAAAAGCACCACGTGCATATTTAATATCGAAAGAGGGATAAGCAACACCAATATCTCCAGCACAGTAACGATAATTAGTATAAGATACGTCTTCTGTAGTCTCACTTGATGTACGACCATTAACATCCGAAGGACACAAAAATGTATCGTAAGTATTCACTAACGCAATATAAATTGGATCGTCCGGATCCAATGCAGGAGCAGTTATTGTTACTGAACCGATAGTTACCGTTCTTCCAGCAATAGCTGAATTTTCACCGCTAACAATTTGTTGACGCGGGCGAATTGTATCGTAAGTGGCAACCTGTTCGATGAACGGCAAGATCGCAAAGAAGACAGACCAATGCGCTCCCGGATAGCCGTAACCAGAAGGTTTTAACGGATTTATGGTTGAACCTACTGGAAGCGATTGGTGAATGTCATGGTAGTTATGAGAGGCAATCGCTAATTGTTTTAGATTGTTGGAACAGTACATTCGCCGCGCGGCTTCACGTGCCGCCTGAACTGCCGGAAGTAGCAAACCGATCAGCAGACCGATAATCGCAATCACGACAAGAAGTTCTACTAAAGTAAACCCATACTGCCCCCACCCCCCTATTTTAATATGCATTTTAGAAAATGAATGAAGTTTTCCATTGAAATAGTTGAGGACTTTTGACAAGGCTGATTTTAACAAAGTGAAACCGAATGAGAATTGACGTTTTGACATTTTAATTTCTCTTTTAAGGAATTTTAAAAATAAATTGGAAACTGGAAATAGTAACCAAACTTTTTTGAAACACAACAAATTGTCTCAATGATTTTTTATTGTGTTCGCGTGTAATTATAATTGGATATGTTAAGAACATATTAAGATTGTGTTAAGATTGCGCTAAGTTTTAAAATTTTTTCCGGCATCAATGGGCTGACTGTTAATTTAGGTAAAATTTGACAGGTAAAATCCTGATCGTTTTGAAATTTAGAGGTAACTATTTAGCCGCCTTCTGATTGAGTTAAAGAATTTTTTGGAAAAGCCCGAAAAATTAGAAACAATCAACTATTTTTTAATTATTCAGTGGAATTTCTGTTTAACCGCAAAGAATACAAGGATTTTAATTCATAAAATCAGAAACATTCTTTGCGTTCTTTGTGCTTACCTTGCATCCTTTGCGGTTAAAAAAGAAAAACACAAAACCACTGAAATATTACCATTTTTTTATTTTTACTTTTCTGTGGACGTCATGTTATGAATGTTTTTATTTCCAATAATTTTTCATTGTCGTATCAATTAAGAGATATTGACAGCAAACCGATTGCTCTGAAAAAACAAGAGCCGGACAATAATGTTGCAGAGACTGATCATGTTTCCATTTCGCCGGAAGCCGAAGAAATTCTCGCTAAAATTCAAGTGGAACAAACAAAGACGGACAATATGAATGTTTCCTCTGACTTTTCGTCACAGCAAAATGATTTCTATAATATTCTTGGACGTTTATTAGATTTAAAAGGAACAACACTTGATAAATCCTCATTTCTTTCATCATTGAATAAATCCATTGCCGACGAATCGGAAAGTTTAACAAAAATTCTTAGCGGTCTCATTAACGATGCCGGACTTGGTGATGTAACAAAAAAGATTACTTTTGCGGAAGATAAAGACGGAGATATTGTTGTTACCGGAAACATCAACGCTAAAAAGAAACGGAAACTTGCTGAACTGATCAACAAGACGCCGGAATTGGTTGAGCGGATAAAGAATCAAAAAATGAACATGGAAATCGTTACGGAACTGGAAAAAGAAGATATTTCCGATTTTTCGCAACTTTTTTCAAACACACTGGAATTTCAAGAAATATTGACGAAAGAAGAATTGCAGCAGGACACGGCGGAATTTCAGAAGTTACAAAAAGAATTCAAATCGTATTATTTACCGAAACAAATTGATTCGTCAAAAAATATTGATGAACCAAAATCACTTTTGACAATGAAACGCGGTGTACTCTCGGAAGCAACCGACGAAACGAAAAATTTCAAAGAGGAAGTCCAGATATTTCGTAGCGCAATCGGTCGTTTTGTCAAAGAATATAATGAAACAATAGCCGCTAATGATGACGATTTGAGAATTACCGAATTTTCTGTTCGAATTGACGAAAACGGTAATATTGATTTTGACAATGTTCAAACACACGGCGAAAACTCGACACAAACGTTAAAAGCGTTACAATTTTTAAGGAAACATTCCGGTTCGCTTCATGAAACCGCCCAAGAATTAGCAACAAAAATTCTTGCTGTTCACGATGATCAACACGGCGATGTCCAAGAATATAAACACGAAGTTGTGATTGATTCCAAGATGTTCGGTGATTTTCGTATCGAATCGCCGGACGCGGACCGTGCCGCTTTGGAAAAATTGAAAACGCTTGGTAACAAAATTGGTCAGATGTTGGGAGAATATTTCGGTCTTTCGGATCAATTTGAGATAACATTCAATGCCGATGGGAAACTTTCCATTGATCAGGCAACACTTGCCAGTTCTAATGGAAAAAATATTCGTGCGGTATTATCGAAACTGAACAGTCGTTTGGAATCCGATGTCCTGTCAAACGATGAATCCACTGACAAGAAATTATCGAACAGAATGGAAGGACTTCTGGAAACACTTATCGAAATGAAAGAAGTTCGCGAACAAATTCACGATCAGGAATTGCGGGAACAATCGATGTCCATAATTTTTGTACCGAGTTACAGGAATTGATTCGGAATACGGGAACATTTTATATATTATTGGAGGTACAATGGATAAACAAACAAAAGACAAAGTAAGTTTTATCACTTTTATTATTCCCAAATTTGCCGATGCTTATAAAATGAATGTGCAGGATGCCTATTTGTACTTAAAAAAATATGGAGGACTTGATTTTTTGTATGAACATTGGTGGGCATTGCACACAGATAATGTATTGTATGCCCTCAATGATTTATACACGGTTTGTTACGAAAACGGAGGGCAACGCTGATGAATGTGTTTCACGGAAGTTATCTAAAAATAGAAGAAATAGATTTATCGAAGAGTCAACCGAATAAAGATTTCGGACAGGGGTTTTACGTAACCAAATTTTATCATCACGCTGAAAATTGGGCAAAAATAATTGGACGAAAACACCATACTGAAGGCGTTGTTACAGAATTTATCTATTACGACAGTCCTTTTACGGAGCGGCTTTGCAAAGTCAAGCATTTCAAATCATACGATGAAGAATGGCTGGATTTTGTTATTATAAACCGTAACCCATTGTCCGCAACTTACGATTACGATATTGTCGAAGGACCGATTGCCAATGATAAAGTACAACGCCGTATTTTTGATTATCTGAAAGAGAAAATAAACAAAACCGAATTTTTGAAAGAACTTGAACATCACGAAGAAACGCATCAAATTTGTTTCTGTACGTTAAAATCATTGCTTACACTTGAGTGTATTGACCAAAATAAAATCCTGAATATTATCCATCTATCCGAACCGCTTATAGATCAAATGATGGAAGACTTCGGATTAAACGAAATGGAAGCGGCAGATCGTTTTTATACTTCGAATACTTTCCAACAACTGTCCAATAAATTAACAGGATTTTATTTGAAAACATGGCAAGAAATCTATGAAATGTTGAAAATAGAATCAGGAATAATAAAAAGATAAATGAATAAGAAAAAAAAATACCAAATTTTCAAGTACGATGAGTGTAATGGTCGATATTAAAGAAGGTCTAATGAATAAACATGGAATATTTTGCCAAACACCATGCGAATCGGTAAAGTAATCGGACAATTAACGCTTTCATGTTGCCACGAATCTATTAAAGGATTTCGGTGGAAAATTGTTGTGCCGATGACGGAAAATGATTTACGAACAGAAAATGAACCCAATACAGAGGAACTCATTGTTTATGACGATCTCTCTGTTGGTGAAGGACAACGGATTGCGTTTAGCGAAGGAGCCGAAGCGTCGATGCCGTTCTTTCCGAATCCAAAACCGATTGACGCCTACAACGCCGCGATTTTGGATCAGATTGAATTACCCGTTTAACCGGATGTTACAAATATAAGTAACATAAATAGAAATTGTTTTTAAAAGAAATTTCAAAAAGGAGTTAGTGTAACGATATGACAAATCTACATCAAATTAAAGAAGAAATTTGCGATATTGGACGCCGTATTTACAATCGCGGATTTGCGGCGGCGAACGACGGTAATATTTCGTTCAGAATTGACGAAAACCGCATTGTTTGTACACCAACCGGAATTAGTAAAGGTTTTATGAAACCTGATGATCTCTGCGTTGTGGATATGAATGCCAATCAAATTTCCGGTCATCGTAAAATGACCAGTGAAATTCGTCAGCATATTACAATAATGAAACACCGTAACGATGTTAAATCGGTTGTTCATTGCCATCCGCCTCACGCAACTGCGTTTGGTATTGCCCGTGAAGCGATTCCGCAGTGCATTTTGCCGGAAGTCGATATTAACATGGGTGATGTGCCGATTGCAAAATATATAATTCCCGGCGGTCAAGCATTTGCCGATGCGATTTTACCGTTCGTTGACAAGAGCGATATTATTGTACAGGCGAATCACGGAACCGTGAGTATGGGACCGACTATTGAGCGGGCATATTTTCTAACAGAAATGCTTGACGCTTATTGCCGGATTCTGCTTATTGCCCGAAGTCTTGGCAAAGTGGAATACTTTACCAAAAACGAAGCGGAAGATTTATTGGCACTGAAACAAAAATGGGGGTTCAAAGATCCGCGTACGGAACTTGCCAACTGTGAACTTTGTGCCAACGATATTTTCCGTGACAGTTGGAAGGAAACCGGAGTTGATCACCGTGCGTTCCAACCGCCGACATTCCGGCGCGGCGAGGAATCTCCGAACAATTCGGCTCAGTGTACCTCGAAAAACAGCAACGATATTGATCAGGAATTGATTATCAAAACAATTACTGACCGTGTTATGCAGGCTCTTGGTAAAGTCGGATAATCTATTTTGAAACAAATTTTAATTTAAAATTGTTTTGATTGTGATTCAATATTAAAAACAAAAAACAATTTCAAAGTACACAACATCAGGGAGTATATTTTATTTCCTGATTGTTTTAAATTTGTTGAGTCATTATTTATCTCCTTAATCAGAGGCAGGCGACAATGAACCTGACTAACGACGGCAAATTGTATTGCCTTCCGTTTTGGAGTTTGCAGAGTCAACCGTTGCGACCCTTCAGCGAAGTTTTTTCGACAAATAGAATAGAATTGCTTACCTTGATTGACCAGTTGGTGATGACTCTAAAAAATTCTAAAACAACAAAAGTTTCTCAAAAAAGAAAGATTTCTCTTGACTTTCGTTCCTGTTTTTCTTAAACTTTGATTCTAATTCAATGGCGTTGCGTTTTTTTCGCTGTATTATTTTACGGCAAACGTTTCGCGGTAATTTCAACAAAACTTTGTAAATAAGGAACCTAACAATGAAAAACTTTGCTGAAAACACTTCAAAAAATTCTCCGCACAACTTGATGAAAATTCAAATGTTAAAATGGGCAAGTCAGGGGGGGGGGGGCAGTATATGAGGAAAAGGAAAAAACGGACAGCGAAAAGTGTTTGTTGTCCGAATGTTTTTCCGCAAAATTTTTATCTCTTGTTCGTGCTTCACCGTTTGGCTTTACATTGGTCGAACTTCTTGTGGTGATTGCGATTATTGGCGTGTTAATCGCACTTCTGTTGCCGGCGGTTCAGGCAGCGCGCGAAGCGGCAAGGCGGTCACAGTGTAACAACAATCTGAAACAAATTGCGATTGCGTGTCATAATTACCATGACATTCACCAATCGTTTCCAACCGGTTCAACCGGAGATATGAACAGTCCACTGGCTCCTTCAACTTACAATTGGCAATATCCGGGAGCAAACTGGTCTGTCTTCTTTTCGATCATGCCGTTTATCGAACAAACTGCCGCTTACGATACCATTCGTCCGCGTCAACAGATTGTTCGTGGTAATTCTGCAATTGGAGGAGCAACGGTAACGATTGGTTCGGAAACGATAACCGCTGCTGCGTTGGCAGTTGGTGATCCGATTCGTACTGCGTTGACGAATACTTATGACGCTTTTTTGTGTCCTTCGGATGTCAACGGACGTTTGACAAGTACGGATTCAAATGATTCCTCTTACACCAATTACCGTTACTGTGCCGGTGATGTTGGTATTTATCACCCTTCTATCGGTATTAACTTTGTGCGAGGTGCTTTTGGAAACGGCGTTTGGTTTGGAACAGAAGGAATCTCCGATGGGACAAGCAATACAATATTTTTCTCAGAACGTATTTGTACGACTCGTCCTGCAGACACGACAGTCAATCTCGAACCGGCTTTTGGTGTTTGCTGTCCTACAACAGCATGGACGGGTGGTATCATCTCAACAACTGGAATGACTGATGCATTTTCCTATTCGGATTGTATTACGTCCATTGACGGAACAACAAAGTTGTACAAATCCACCCTTACGATCAATGGCGGCAACAATCAAAGCGGACGATTTTGGTGGAGCGGTATGCAATCCCATACCGCTATTCAGACAATTATGCCGCCGAATGGTCCTAGTTGTACTTCCACTTTTGCTTCTGACGGCGCACCTTCCGCTGCCGCGCCGACAAGCCGGCATCCGGGCGGAGTGAATGCTTCCCGTACAGACGGAAGTGTTACGTTTATCAGTGAAACGATCAGCACGGTTACTTCCGGTGTTGCAACACCCAAAGTGAAACTGAACGGACAGTCAGATTTTGGAGTTTGGGGCGCACTCGGTTCACGCGACGGCGGCGAAGCGAACTCTCTTTAGTTGTTTCAATTATCTTTAACCTGTTTACTTTAACAAAAATTTTAGGAGAATTTTATGAAGAAAAAATATTTGTACGGTTTTACACTCGTTGAACTTTTGGTCGTTATTGCAATTATTGGTGTTTTAATTGCTTTACTGTTACCGGCGGTTCAAGCCGCGCGAGAAGCGGCGCGGCGTTCACAGTGTACGAATAATGCCAAACAATTCGTGATTGCCTTACACAACTATCACGACGCAACGAAAGCCTTGATTCCGCTCCGTTGCGGGTTTGCCAGCCCCGGAACAAACAAATGTGTAGAATGGGGAGGGATTATTGCTCTTTTTCCTTATCTGGAACAGGGAGCAGCCTATGACGCTCTTCTCGTGAAAATCGGGAAGTTTACCGCCGGTTCGACGACCGATGGCGTCCGACCTTGGGGAAGTGTGGACGGCGGTTGGGGAACTCCTGATCCGCGTAACGGAAAGATTTCCACCTTGATTTGTCCCTCCGATCAAGGGTCAAGTTATTCTACCGGAAATCCATGGCCATTGGGGGGAAGTGTTAGTTTTCGGACAAATTACTTTCTCAGTCTCGGCGATGGTATGAATGATGCGAATGCGGTCAATCCGGGTAGTACAACCGATATTCGACCACGTTTCATTTTCAATCCGATGCGTTGGAAAAATCTGGGGGCTTGTCTTGACGGAACAAGTAACACAATTGCTATTGCGGAATCGGTTAGAGGATATGGTACAGAAGATTTAACCGCAGGGGTTTTTGTTAGTATCGCTAAAGGGGGAGTAGTTGGAACAAGTGATACAACAATTCATTCGGATGGTAGTGCCCGTATTTCTTCATGTATCAACCAAACTGTTTCGGGAGATAAAAACGAAATCGCCGCTGGAAAAA
The DNA here is from genome assembly GCA_031266315.1 of Planctomycetaceae bacterium. Lineage (GTDB taxonomy): Bacteria > Planctomycetota > Planctomycetia > Pirellulales > Thermoguttaceae > WRKP01. The sequence continues at coordinate 10,186 of JAISBG010000212.1, forward strand.
GTACCCGGACGATGCGCGGATGTGTTTTGTATGCATCTCCAGCCATAAGCGGTTTTCATACTGTTTTACCGCCCAACTCGCTTTCCTGTAGTTCAGCCGGTATCGGAAATTACTTGGGTAATTGGGGAATTTTTTCGGCGCAGAGTTATCATTCCGGCGGAGTTGTTACCGGTTTTTTCGACGGTTCCGTTTCGTTTATTTCTGATACAATTGACTACGGCAATTCCAGTGCCGCTCAGGTTTTGATCGGTAAAAGCGAATTTGGCGTTTGGGGCGCGTTAGGTACACCGGAAGGAAAAGAATCCGTCTCCAAACCATAATTGTACAGAATCAAACCCAAAACCGTGTCGTGTTGATTTCAAAACCGTACACATTTGTAAACGTAAATTGCTCAACATAATCAATCACCGTTGATAATGTGTACGGTTTTGAACAAGTGTCCGTATTATTCATTTCAACAACATTTCATTATGAACACAAAATTATTACCAATGATTATTAAAACAACAATAACAACAAAGAATTTTTGTTTATCTTTTTTTCTTTGTAGTATGATTTGCAGTGTGATTTGCGGTTGCGGCGGGAGTATTCCCGTGCCGGACGACATGCCGGCTCCGCAACAAACAATGATTAAAGTAACATCAGAAGGACAACCGTTGAGCGAGGCTTCGGTTACGCTCATGCCGACGGACGTGTCAAACCGTTGGTATGCCGGTTCTGTTACCGATTCCGCCGGTAACGCCGTTATTTATACTCAAAGCAAATATCGCGGAGCTGTTCCGGGAAAGTACAAAATTACCATTGTCAAACGAGAAACAACTCCAAGTGCCATTGTTTTTCCCGATGCGGAAAAAGACCCCAACGGTTACGCCAATGCGGTTGACGCTGCGGCAAAAGAAATTCGTGACTCGTTTGATTTGATTGATCCGAAATGGAGTTCAGTCAACACGACAACAGAAGAAATTGAAATCGTTACCGGAAAGAATAATAAAACAATTGAAGTCGGTAAACCTGTCCGAATTAAAATCGGTAAATAAAAATT
>JAISBG010000309.1 GCA_031266315.1 Planctomycetaceae bacterium
GAAATCTCGTCTCAAATATGAGACGTGCAATTACTCTAACAAAGTAAAATGACAGAAATAATATGCAATGATCTAATAAATTCTGCCTGATTTCAATACCGAATACAATATTACCACAAGATCGGTACGAAAATACCAAAAAAATAATAATGAACTCGACAAAAAAATTTCTTAAAATAAAGATAATAAATTAAGGAAGTTTTTAGAACATCTCATTAGCCAATTGTGTTGCCTTCAGTTTTGGAATCACTACAGAGTCAACCGGCGCAACCACTCAACGGGCTTTTTGATAAATAGCCCACCTTTTTTCGCGTTTAAAACGAACTTTTCAATGCTTAGACACCTAATACGGTAGAATCAGAAAAATTTATTGTTTTTCCTAAATTTTTGAGTACGTTATTTTGTTATACTGCGAATGTTCGGGCAATATCAATATTGATAATGGAATATTTGTTTTATTTTGCTGTTTTGACGAGGTGAAAGTTGGAAATCAACAGTGAACTCTGGAAATTTTAGTTGGTAATAGTATAATTTACCGATTGTTTCACTTTGTGTTATTTTATTCACGGTTGCCGCCGTACAACACTTTTACTTTTTACTTTTACTTTCCTGCATTTACTATGTTGCGAACAATTGTTGTTTTTTGTTGTTTTCTGTTTGTTTTTTATTCATTGTGTAACACGGTTTCCGGTTTGGCACAAGATCGGTCTGTTCCGAAAGATTTTCAGGAACGGCTGTATCAGGATTGGATACTTCAGGATGCCGGACGGAATGTCCGTTGTTTTACCGATTCGGCGGGAAATACGGTTGAAATCGACATGCTCGAAAAAGTGTTGACCGAACTCGACCCCAACGCCCAACCTTTTCGTGACGAATTGAAAAAATTGCAAAACGAAAACACGCCGGGAAACAATCCGGTTTGGAAAGAGTTGTATTGGAAAGCGTGTGCCGAACGCCGCCGAAAAAGGTTACAAATTGTTCGTGAAAAATATCCGGTGATTGTGTACGCCAAACATCAGGTTCTCGGCGGTTCGCATTACGCTTACACCGAAGCCCCTAGCGACGCCCAAGTTCCCGAACAACGCGATATGCTCGGCGGAAAAATTTTGTCGCTTCAAATTCAGCCGGACGGTTCTGTTGCAGAAAATCTCCTCGTCGAAGCCCCGCAAGGCGGAACACTACGCGACCCCGCCATTTCTTTCGACGGACGGAAAATTGTTTTTTCGATGCGCAACAATTATAAAACAGATGATTATCATCTTTACGATTATGATGTTGAAACGAAAAAAATCCGGCAATTAACATTCGGAGTTGGTTTTGCCGATGTGGAACCGTGTTATTTGCCCGACGGTAACATTTTATTCTGTTCAACACGTTGTATGCAGATTGTTGACTGTTGGTGGACGGATGTTACGAATCTTTATCTTTGTGATTCCGACGGACGGTTTTTGAGACGAATAAGTTTCGATCAGGTTCACACAAATTATCCGCAGGTTCTTAATGACGGACGAATTATTTACACACGTTGGGATTATAATGATCGGGGACAAATTTATCCGCAACCGCTTTTTGTAATGAATTATGACGGAACCGGTCAAACCGAGTTTTACGGTAACAATTCATGGTTTCCGACAACAATTCTTCACGCCCGCGGTATTCCCGATTCAAATAAGGTTGTTGCGGTTGCTAGCGGACACCATACTCATCAACGCGGTAAACTTATCGTGATTGACCGAACGGAAGGAACGCAAGAAAATCAGGGCGTTCGACTTGTTGCGCCGCCGCGCGAAACGAAGGCTGATAAAATTGACGTTTACGGTCAGGGCGGCGACCAGTTTCAATATCCGTTAGCAATTGACGAAAATCATTTTATTGTTGCTTACACGCCGGACGGTTTTCCGAAACATAATCATTACGATATTCCGTTTGGGCTGTATTACATGGACATCGACAACGCAAAACGTGAGTTGTTGGCTTATGATCCGACGGTAAGTTGCGGTCAACCGGTTCCGCTGCAAGCCCGCCAACTCCCAATGCTCCGCGCAACACCGGTTGATTATGAAACGAAAACCGGTTCGTATTATGTTCAGGACGTTTATTTCGGTCCCGGTCTGGAAGGAGTCGAACGGGGAACGATTAAAGAGTTACGTATTGTTGCGTTGGAGTTTCGACCCGCCGGAATTTTACAAAACGGCAGTGCCGGTCCTGCCGGCGGTGCTTTGTCCTCAACACCGATTTCCATCAACAACGGATCATGGGATGTGAAACGTGTTCTCGGAACGGTTCCGGTTGCTGCGGACGGTTCGGCGTATTTTGAAGTTCCGGCAAGAACTCCCGTGTTCTTTCAACTTCTAAACGCTCACGGTGAAGCGGTTCAATCCATGCGAAGTTGGTCAACTCTTCAACCGGGTGAAATGTTTTCCTGCGTCGGTTGCCACGAAGAAAAAGGAACTACACGAAATAATCCGCAATCACGCGGCGGTGCCATGCGGACATTAGCGTTGCGGAAATCGCCGCAAAAACCGGTTCCGCTCAACGGAGTTGCCGCTGAAAACGGTTTCAGTTTTGAACGGATTATCCAGCCGATTCTCGATAAACATTGCGTTCAATGTCATACCGGTATAGAAAATGAAACGACAACAAAAATTTCCGGTAACAATAAAACTCCGTTCAGTCTTTTGGGAAATCAATTTAACGAACCGAAATTCAATATGGCGGGACGTCGTTTCAGTGAATCGTACATAAATTTGACCCGCAAGGGACAACCGAATGAAATTGTTTATTGGTTGAATGTTCAGTCGGTTCCGACAATGTTGCCGCCGTATTTTGCCGGTTCGCCCAAGAGCAAAATTTTGCGAATGTTCGGCGAAAATGCGAAAACGGAAACAGAAACGTATCATCAAAACGTATCGCTTAATGATCTTGAACGCCGTCAACTTGCTCTTTGGATTGATCTTCTTGTTCCGTTCTGCGGTTCGTACACGGAGGCGAACAATTGGAATGAAGCGCAAAAAGCGGAATTTGATTATTATTTATCGAAACGAGAACGCATGGCGGAAATCGAACAGGAAAATATTACAAAATTTGTCTCGTGGCGCAACGGCAATTCGGAACTCCCGAAGCCGGAACTTTTTACACAATTTGAATCCGGCGGTCAGAATTTTAAGAAACAATTTATCGAAAACCGGTTTGTGTTGCGAAAAAATTTGCCGGTTATCGGAAAACAACATGGAGCGGAAAATGTGTATCGGAATCTTGCGTTGAATCCGTCTGATGTTCAGGGAGAAGCGGTTTCGTTTCCTCACGCGTCGTCGAACAGTGAATATGCCGGACTGAATTGTTTTGCGGCGAAAAATGTTCTGGACGGACGGCGCGAAAATCAAGGACATGGCAATCAGTTCCCGTCATGGGGACCGAATAAACGTACCGATTTATATTTAACGATTGAATTTGGTCGTCCGGTTGAGATTGACAAAGTGATAGTCTGGCTTCGCGCCGATTTCCCGCACGATAACAACTGGAAAACCGGAACACTAAAATTTTCCGACGATTCAAATCTTGATATTTCATTTGAGAAAACAGCGGTACCGCAAACAATTCTGTTCCCAAAACGAACCGTAACATCATTGACATTTACGAATTTGCAACAAGATTTCCCGCTTGGCTGGACAGGTTTTACCGAAATCGAAGTCTGGGGACAAGATATTCACGAAAAATAAACCAATTGCCAGCCGTAAACCAAAATGTTGGAACAATATTTTACCGGATTATTTTTATATTTTTTGTAATATTTCAGTAGAATTTTCGTTAAAAGGATAATAAGTTTTTCCTCCGCCCTGAAAGGGCAATGCGTAACACCCCACCGCAACGCGGTGGGGAACAACGCACAGAAACCATCGCCCTGTAAGGGCAATATATTAGTTATGCTACGTTAGGGTTATGTTCGGTATCTTTCAATCAAATTTTCGCAACCTCATTTTCAACCTAATTTTTCTGACGAAACAACCTCAGTAGCAAATAATGACAAAAATATCCTAACCTCATTACCTCATTAAAAATTATCAATGAGGTAAAAGGAGGTCATGAGGTTAGTTTTGGGGAATCCATTAGGCTACTGAGGTTGTTTCGTCAGAGAAATTAGGTTGAAAATGAGGTTACCGCTAGGTTGTTTTTTCCCGTAACAGTAAATGTCCGTTAAAAAAAAACCAATTTTATGATTCACACAGTATAGAACGATGTCTGATTTACGAATTATTTCCGTTTCACTTGGGAGCCGTAGTTACGATATTGAGGTTGGAGCTGAAAATCTGGAGCATATCGGTTCTTTTTTGGCAACATTCCAACCGATTTCAACAACGGTCATTTTGACCGATGAAAATGTTCTTCAGCAAGGCTATACTCATCGTGTTGCCGAGTCAATTGCTGAAACAGGAATTGATGTTCATCTCCTTTCGGTTGTGGCTGGAGAACAAAGCAAAGCAGTGGAAACAGCGGCAACACTTTGGGAAACATTGCTTGAAACAGGAATTGACCGGAAATCCGTTTTGATTTCGGTCGGCGGCGGAGTCATTGGCGATCTCGGCGGGTTCGTTGCCGCAACATACGCTCGCGGTATCCGTTTTTTTCAGGTTCCGACAACACTTCTTGCCCAAGTGGACAGTAGTGTCGGCGGAAAAGTCGGAATTGATTTGCCGAAAGCCAAAAATATGGTCGGAGCATTTCTCCAACCGCTTGGAGTTTTGATTGACACAAAAACGTTACAAACATTGCCCGACGACCAATACCGAAGCGGACTCGGTGAAGTTGTCAAATACGGTGTCTCGCTGGATGCCGAACTGTTTCAACTTCTCGAAACAAATATCGAAAAAATCAATCTCCGTGATAAGACAATTTTAAAACAGATAGTTGCGGATTGTTGCCGGATTAAGGCAAAAATTGTTGCGGAAGACGAATTTGAAACAACCGGTCAACGTGTGTTACTGAATTACGGTCATACTTTTGCTCATGCTTTTGAGATTCAAAGTCATTTTTCGTTATTGCATGGCTTGGCGGTTTCCATTGGTTCGATTTGTGCCGCTCGGCTTGCGGTGCGAATGGGTTTTGTCGATGAAATATTTTTGAAACGGCAAATCAGTTTTCATCAGGCGTTAGGGCTTCCAACGGAAATTCCCAACGGAATTGATTGGAAGCAAACTATTGAATTGATGCGGCACGACAAAAAATCCGAATTTGGAAAACTCCGTTTCGTTTTGCCAACTGGTATTGGAAATTGCCGATTAGCCGATGATGTTGACGCGCGACTTCTCGAATATGGATTGTAAGAATCACAATCAATCAGCATAACAATATTCGTTCAAAGTAAGCAAACGTTAGGTGGGCAACCTTTTGCTAAAAGGTTGCGTCGGCGTACTCGCCGACAGTGAATTAGATTAACAATGGCAATTGATATTGCCAATGGCTTTGGAATCCAATTGCCAAACGAAATCAGGGACAAGTCGGCTATCGCCGACGCAACCGTTCAGCGAACGGTTGCCCACCCTTGAATTTTATCCATAGAACTGAATCATTATGGTTTTCCGCTGTCAGGACATTCGCAAACATATTTTCCGCAACCCGGACAACCGGAACCGTATTTTTCTGTTACGGCTTGAGTAAGATCAATTTCCAAAACATTGGCAATCGTGGTTAGCCACGCCAATACATCGGCAAATTCGCCGCGAAGTTCTTCTTTTGTTCCGCTCCGAACCGCCGACGCTAATTCGCCAACCTCTTCCATAAACCAAAGAAATGTTCCTGTCGCGCCGCGTTCGTGATCTTTTTCGTAATACATGTTGCGGATTAACCCTTGAAAATCCCGAAACGAAATTTCTTGTAATTCCTTATCATTTTTATGGTTCATCGGTAATCTTTTAATGGTTTGGGTTGAACGGTGGACGGCAAAAATTAGACCCAAAACGGTCGAATTGAAGGTTTGAAGGTAAAAAACATTGATTGACCGTTTTCAATCAATTGCCAACAATTACTAATGCTTAGAATGTCCTTTGGACAGAGATTCCTCTGACGTACCAATAATTAGTATTTTTTTATCATACGCATAATTAAGAAAATAGGAATTTAAGATAGTGAATTCTTTTATACAGGATGGAATATCAATACGTAATCCACTATTAAAAAATAACGTAAGTGACTCTGAATGATTACGAAACGTAACTGGTATGTCATCAGTTAAGTGCTTTTTTAGGTAGGAGTAAGGAAACCATATAGAACATAAATCAGTTATTGACCGAATATAAAGAAAACCAGTATCTGATAGATAAAGTATTTTTGTTTTTGAAAACCTAATTCTTGGCACTATATATATACCAATCATTATATTGTACAAGTGTTGTTTTAATACAAATCTATAAACAGCAAAGAAACATAATTCAAAATAGATACTCATTATTATTGCTCCTATTATGACACTGGGAACAAAAATAGGGATAGCGATAATTAACATATAAATTGGAGACACAAACAAGCAAGTACATACAATAATTATTGGAATTTCATAAAATAATACAAAACACCAATGTATATTTATTTTTCTACACGGGAAATTATTTTGTGTGGATATCTTCATAAATATTTGTTATATAAAATTAGGTGATTTTGTTCTACTACTATTTATTAATATCTGCACTTTCCAAAAGATTTTACTAAAATAATATCAGACATCAAGTAACATTTGTGATTATTCAGTGGAATTTTTATTTTTACCGTGAAACGCGCGAAACTTGGGGAAATGGATTTTCTGAGGAAAAGATTTTGATATTTTTGGGTGCTTGCTTGATTGAACCGGTTGATTCCGGCTATAATAGGAACTCGTTTTTGATTTATTGATAAAAATATTTATACGGTGTTCTACTGTTAATCGTGTTACCGATCCGGTTTGGGAGTTGTTAGTCCGGTTTCGGAAACTGTTGAGTTGTTGCCGTGTCAATAGCCAGAAATTTCAACTGTTTTCAGTACAGAATGGATCAGGATTCGGCTTATTGGAAAAAAGAAGTCTGCTATATCGCCCTGTCTGATATTGGTTTGCGGCGAGCGAATAATCAGGATTCGTATGCAGTCAAAGT
>JAISBG010000362.1 GCA_031266315.1 Planctomycetaceae bacterium
TGATTGCCGATGAAATTTTACCTATTCACTATTCCGGTGAGAAACACCTAATCCGGTAGAATCAGGGATTTTCCATTCCGGCAATATCAGGAATATTTTTCAAATGCGGTAAGAATTTCATTTGGTGAAGCGGTTCCGGTTTGACCGATTTTTCGGATCGTAATTGACGACGCCAGATTACCGAGAGTTGCGGCTTCTTCGTAGTTGGCTCCGGCACAGAGAGACGCAACGATTGCCGAACTAGACGCGTCGCCCGCACCGCAAATGTCGATTTCGCCTTCAACCAAAACCGCAGGAACATGTTTTGCTTGTTGCGTTTCGTTTTTCAGATCGACAGCCAACTGTCCGCGTTCTCCCATTGTAACAAAGACTGCCCGTCCGGTTTTTTCCGCAAGTTTCAATCCGCATTGTTTCAAAATGTCCAACGTCGGCAATGTGCCGTCGTATAACCCGCACGCTTCGAGTGTTTCCCGTTCATTGCATTTAATCACCATATTGCGGTAAAGGTTGATTCGTTCCCGTGAATCCGCATAAATCAATGGTTTTGAATTTTTTTCGCCTAATTTTTTTCCTAATTGGATCAGATAATCCCGAACCTTTTCCGTCAAAACACCGCAATTTTCTTCACTGACTTGATCCATAATAATCAGTGCGTCCACAGAATCAATGACCTTCTGAATTGCCGAAATAAGTTCCGCTTCAACACTTGGCGGTGTTGCGGTACGGTTTTTAGTATCGAATCGGTTCATTTCGATTCCGTCGCGCAATGGTTTTGTGTAACATGGAGTAACTCGTTGGTTTGTTTCAATCATGTGAGTTTGCGCTACGCCGATTTTGTCCAAAAGAGCGGTAAGTTCACTTCCTTCTCCGTCTTTACCAATAAATCCAATCGCGTCAATCTTGCCAACACCAAGAGCCGAAAGGTTATTAACAACAGTTCCCGCCGCACCGGGGCTGCACCAACAATCCGCCACCTGATAAGCCGTTAAACCTGTTTCAACAGACGGTTCATCTCGTTTCGGATCAATTTTCCAATACCGGTCTAAAAAATAGTCGCCGATAACCGCAATGTGAATCGTTGGAAATTTCGAAAGAATTTCTTTGAGACGTTGTTTATTCATTGTTGATTGATATTGTCAAATATTCAAATATTGTGGGCGTAAAAAAATATGATTTAATAGCCGCAAAACAACTATTTATTTCTCCAGTATTATAATTCTTCAAAGATGTTTCACAAGAGCGGAAAAACAGGGCAAAAGCCGAGAATTTTCAAAAAGAACCGTTGGTTTATGGTTGTGAATGGTGACAAAGAGCGGTTTGGCTGTTTTTTCCAAAAAACAAAAAAACGGAAAATTTTATCATTTTTGATTTTTTCGTATTGGAGATTTATGAAAAATTTGATAATCTTATTCTTAATAGTTTTATGGGAGGCCGACGAAAGTTGATCGGTTTCGAATATTCGATTTGTTGTGGAGGTTTTTAGAATGAATTCTCAAGACAATGATAATCAAAATAAAGATAATAAAGAAATAAAAGTCTATGTTCGTTGGATGGTTCGGCGGGATTTTCCTGAAGTCTTAGCCATTGAACAATCTTGTTTCGAATTTCCTTGGAAAGAGGAAGACTTTATTCAATGTTTACAGCAACGAAACTGTATTGGTATGGTTGCGGAATATGAAGAGCGTGTTGTTGGTTTTATGATTTATGAAGTTCCGAAAAATCGGATTCATCTTTTAAATATCGCAACATCGCCGGAATTTCGCCGGCGTGGTGTTGCCGGTCAAATGGTTCAGAAACTTGTCAGTAAACTCGCCAACCAACGACGTAGCCGGATTGTTCTTGAAGTTCGTGAGACCAATCTTCCCGCGTTGGTTTTTTTCCGTGCGCTTGGTTTTCGGGCGACAGTGGTTATCAAAAATTTTTATGATGATATGAATGAAGATGCTTATGTTCTTCAATACCGTTTGCATGGTCCCTCCGACACAACATTTGTTCCCTCAAACCGCATCACCACCCGAACCGCCGGATAACATTTTAACGAATAAGGAATATAAGGTTAGGCGGTAATCCCTTCCTTTTCGCTGAAATTTATCTTGATTGAGAACAAGTTGGGCAAAATGTATTGTTGGGAATGATTCTTCCTTTTGTCGGTGAATACCATACGGCAACCGTATTTGTTTCCCGGTTTATATTTTGATTTATTGTTCCGAGTCAATGATTGGCGAACCGATTGATGCGGTGGAACAAGGTTTGGCGACAATACTTGCCGTTCTCCGTAAAGACCCTTATGCGTTGGAATCCGCCTATTTGAGTGTTATTACTTTTGGTACAGCAACAAAACAAATTGTACTATTTACTGAATTGTGGTACAAATTTGTTTTTTATTAACCACAGAGAACACGAAGAGGATAAATTCTTCATAATATTTATATTTGTTGTGATATTTATTTTGGAAAGTGTAACTACTAACCCGATTGACAACCTAACCCAACTATTAACCCATGCCCTTAACAGACCTTACACTTGACGGTACATCTATTAACGTACAAAAAGGTTTGAACGATGAACAAGTTCGGCAGTCCATTGAAAAATATGGGCGAAACACTCTCACTCCGCCGCCGCGTGAAGCGTGGTGGTCGCAACTGCTTGAGAAATTTGAAGACCCAACCATTCGGATTCTTCTTGCTGCCGCTGTTGTTTCTGTAGTGATGACGTTGATCGAAAAATTTGTCCTCAACCATGAAGATGCAAGTTTTATTGATTCGGTCGGTATTTTTCTCGCCGTCGCTTTGGCGACACTCGCCGGATTTTTCAGCGAATTAAAAAGCGCACGAGAATTCGACCTGCTTAATAAAGTCAAAGAAGATATTCGCATTAAAGTTTTGCGTAACGGTCAGATGACTGAAATTTCGATCAATAATCTTGTTGTTGGCGATATTGTACATCTTGATCTTGGTGATAAAGTTCCCGCTGACGGTGTTGTGTTGGACGCATTGGGGTTGCTCATCGACCAATCTGTTATGACCGGCGAATCTGTTCCTGTTGAAAAACACGCTGCCAATTTTGAAACAGTTACAATTGACAGTATTGATAAAATTGAAATTGGTAACATTAACAATGAAGAGTCGCTCGTGTATCGTGGGACAATGATTTCCGACGGTCATGGACAATTTGTTGTTACGAAAGTGGGCGACCAAACGCGGCTTGGTCAAATTGCGGCGAATCTCGGCAACACCGAATCCGAAAATGAAACGCCATTGACACAAAAATTAGCGGTTCTGGCAAAACAAATCAGTGTTGTCGGAATGACTTGCGCGGTCTTGATTTTTGTTGTCATGGCGTTCTTTACCTTTTGGAATTGGAACGGAGATATTTTTGTGCTGTTGCGCGGGCTTTTGATCTGTTTTGTTGTTGCAGTAACAGTTATTGTTGTTGCCGTGCCGGAAGGATTGCCGATGATGGTAACTGTTTCATTGGCGTTGAACATGATGAAAATGGCAAAAGAGAATTGCCTGATTCGGAAATTGGTCGCTTCGGAAACGATTGGTTCGGCAACCATTATCTGTTCCGATAAAACGGGAACACTAACGCAAAATCAAATGACCGTAACATGGATTTTCGCCGGATTGAAAGAGTTCAATAATTGTGAAACAGTTAAAAACATGCCCGAATGGGAAACGCTTGTTGATTTGATTTCGGCGAACAGTGAAGCATCGCTTAACATTCGGCATGGTAAAATTGAAGGAATTGGCAATCCGACAGAGTGTGCGTTGCTTCGGTTGTTACACGAAACCGGAATTGATTACCGCGAACACCGGAATCACGACCCGCGCGTTTGGGAATTGAGTCATAATTCCGCACGAAAAATGTCCATCGTTGCCGTTGAACGAAACAACACCCACATCATCTACGCCAAAGGCGCACCGGAACGATTATTGAACGCTTGTTCGCACGTCATGGTAAACGGTCAACGCGAACCGATAGAATCTTATTTGCCGATCATCCGGTCAGCCTTGACCAACGCACAAAATCAAGCGTTGCGGGTGATTGCCTGTACAGAAAAACAGACGGAAAAACAAGGCGAATCACCTCCGTCTGAAAGTGTACAAAAAAATGTACCGGAAAGTTTTCAGGAAGAGAATGCAGAGCGTTTTACCGATTATCGTGACAACACGCTTTATGCGTTGATTGGTATTACCGACCCGATTCGTCCTGAAGTGCCGCACGCTGTTACAATATGCCGCGAAGCCGGTGTGAACGTTAAAATGATTACCGGCGACGCCGAACCCACCGCTGTTGCGATTGCCAGACAAGCGGGAATTTTATCGGAAACAT
>JAISBG010000368.1 GCA_031266315.1 Planctomycetaceae bacterium
AGCCGATAATAGGTGTTTACGCTCAAATGGGTTACAAAATCATTTTGCTCAGTGCCGAAACGGGATTTGGCATGGAACGGTTGCGGCTGCAACTTATGAATCGGGAAAGTGTTGTTACAGGTCAGAGCGGTGTCGGTAAATCATCGCTTTTGAATATGATTGATCCGGCATTAGACTTGCGGGTTGCTGATCTTGGAAGTACACAAAAAGGACAACACACAACAACAACCGCAAAGTTACATCATTTATCGTTTGGCGGTTTTGTTGTGGACACACCGGGATTGCGGCAGTTTATGTTGTGGGACATTATACCGGAAGAAGTGTTTGGGTTATTTCGGGATTTGAGACCTTATGAAAACCGTTGCCGATTTCCTGATTGTACTCATTCTCACGAAGAAGATTGCGCTGTCAAAAACGCGGTTGCCGAAGGAAGACTCGACCTTCGGCGTTACGAAAGTTATCTTGCAATCCGTTATAAAAATTAATTTTATCGCAACGGATTTTAACGATTGTTTTAATTTTTGTTAAAGGTAGGCAATTATAAGGTGGATAACCTTTTGTAGGTGGGCAACCGTTCGCTGAACGGGTGCGTCGGCGATAGCCGACAGTGAATCAGATTAACGATGGCAATTTCCGTTTTGGAGTCAATAACGACTCAACCATTGCGACCGTTCAGCGAACGGATCGCCCACCAATTTTCGTGTTAAAGTATGAAAATTCCTCTGAATAATTACCAACTTTTTACTATTTATAAATTTTCAAATGTCGAATAAACGGTACGATATTCTTGTTATTGGAGCGGGTCATGCCGGAGTTGAAGCGTCTTTAGCGGCGGCGCGGTTGGGGGCGCGGACGGCTTTGTTGACGAATAATCTGGATACGATTGCTCAAATGAGTTGTAATCCCGCTATTGGCGGAATTGGTAAAGGACTTTTTGTACGTGAAATTGATGCGTTGGGCGGCGCGATGGCTCAAGCAATTGATGCGACAGGAATTCAGTTTCGCCTGTTGAACCGCCGTAAAGGTCCCGCAATGCAAGGACCTCGCGCTCAGGCAGATAAAAAAGCTTACCAGTTGGAAATCAAACAGATTCTGGAAAATCAGCCCAATCTTGAATTGCGGCAAGAAAATGTGGTTGGACTGACGGTTATTCCTCTTGAATCGGAAAAATCGGTTACGGAATGTCCATCGCAAAAACGTTATAAAATTTCCAGTGTTGTTCTTGACGACAACAGTAATATTTTTGCCGAAGCGGTTGTGTTATGTTGCGGAACATTTCTGAACGGTTTAATCCATTTCGGTGAACGGCGGATTTCCGGCGGTCGTGCTTCGGAACCGGCGGCAATGGGTCTTAGTGATTCGTTACGGAATTTTGGTATTCGCGTTTGCCGTTTCAAAACCGGTACACCGCCGCGAATCAATTCCCGAAGTATCGATTATTCGAAACTAATATTCCAACCCGGTGATGACGAACCGGTACCGTTTTCGTTTTTAAATGATTCTATTTTGGTTGAACAGGTTCCGTGCTGGATCACTTACACCAACCCGACACTCCATCAATTTATTCGGGAACATCTTAAACTGGCTCCGACGTACAGTGGGCAAATCCAATCGGCAGGTCCCCGTTATTGCCCGTCTATTGAAACGAAAATAGATCGTTTTCGTGACAAAGAACGGCATCAATTATTTTTGGAACCGGAAGGCAGAACGACGAATGAAATTTATATCAATGGTTTTTCGACGAGTTTTGGTCGTGAGATTCAGGATCAGATGCTCCGAATGATTGACGGTTTGGAACACGCGGAGATTATGCGTTACGCTTATGCGATTGAGTACGATTATGTTCCGCCAGATCAACTCCGTATGACATTGGAAACAAAAATGGTTGAAGGACTTTATCTTGCCGGTCAACTGAACGGCACAACCGGTTACGAAGAAGCGGCGGCACTTGGTTTGATGGCGGGAACCAACGCCGCATTGAAAATTGCTGGGTGGGAGCCATTTTTGTTGCAGCGTGATGAAGCCTATATTGGAGTGATGATTGACGATTTGGTAACGCGCGGAGTGGACGAACCGTACCGCATGTTCACAAGCCGTGCCGAATACCGGCTTCTTTTACGTCACGATAACGCTGACCGCCGGTTGACGCCGATTGGCGAAAAAATCGGACTTGTTGATAAAAATCGGTTCAATCAATTGCAACAAAAATTGAATGACATTACGGCGATAAACCGGATTCTTTCAACAACTTACGATGCCAACGGTTCCATGTTAAAATTTTTAGCCCGTCCCGAAACGACATGGGAAGAAATGACCGAACGGATTCCTCTACTTGCCTCTTTTTCGAAACAAGCGGCGGAACAAGTTTGTATTGACACCAAATACGACGGTTACATTAAACGGCAAGAAGCCGACATTGAGCGAAGCCGAAAACTTGCGGAACAGCGTATTCCTGACAATATCAATTATTCAACGATGAAACATTTACGGAGTGAAGCACGCGAAAAACTCGAAAAAATTCGTCCGCTTAATCTCTCGCAAGCCAGCCGAATCAGTGGTATTACTCCGTCGGATATTACCGTTTTAGCGGTTTATCTAAAATAACGCAACTGTGTTATACTGTGTTAGTCATAAAATAGTATTTTCATAACTATTCA
>JAISBG010000524.1 GCA_031266315.1 Planctomycetaceae bacterium
GAAATCAAAATCAAAACCGCCGCCGTTCCGCTTGCCACTGTTGGAAAACCCGCATTTGGTTTTGACAAAGATTTCAACATGACGCTGAAAACTGTCGGTCAAACAATGCTCTCCGCAAAAGGTGCCGATGATCTATTTGGTTCCGGTAAACCGTTGAATGGTGCAGATTTTGCGTACAAATTACTCGTTTCACAAGATTCCAAAGTGGATAAAGTAACTGGTAAATTACTCGGAAGTGCGGAAATTCCACTGACAATCGACTCTGGATCGGGCGGAAGCATTAAGATTGAAACATTGCCAGCAAAAGGTAGTGTTGGTGCGGTTTCGAGTGGTCAGTACACGCTTGAATATGCGTTGACCGGTGAAGGTGGAATCCTCGAGGAATTGAAAGTTTCGGCTGCCAATATTTCAAGTTTGAAAAACCTGAATTTCCAACTCGTAACAGTAGTAAAATACAACGGAGTTTCGTTTGATTCTGTAACAAAACCCGGCAAGGTTGCAATGCCAAAATGGTTTGTATAACCGATTCAATAAAAACAGCTAATTAGAATTAGTTAAACGGTTTGACCTACCGCTTAACTATTCACTATTAACGATTAACTAAAAAAACATCTCGTAAGAGAACGGAATAGTAGAGAGTGGAAAAAATGTGACGCAAGCATTACCGCAACTATTCCCAGTATCTTACGAGATGTCTTTTTAGTTAATCGTTATTAATTAATAGTGAATAGTGAACAGTTGGGGACGCAAGCGGAATATTAAATATTACGGTATTCAACCGACCCTTTGGGGCGAATATTTCTGATTCTACCGGATTAGGTGTTTCCCACCGGAATCGTCAAATAATAGGTAATATTTCATCGGCAATCATCAGATGGGCAACCTTTGTAGGTGGGCGACCTTTCGCTGAAAGGTCGCGTCGGCGTACTCGCCGACAGTGAATTAGATTAACAATAGCAAATTGTGTTGCCGACCATTTGAGAATCTGATTGCTAGCCGGAAATAGGGTACAAGTCGGCTATCGCCGACGCGACCTTTTAGCAAATAGCGAAAGGTCGCCCACCCATTTTCGCCGACAGTGAATCAGATTAACGACGGCAAATGGTGTTGCTTTCCGCATTGGAGTCAATGCAAACTCAACCGGCGCAACCGCCCAACGGGCGGATTGTCCACCTGATTGAACGGTTGCCTACTTGGTTGTTTTGCGATTTTCTTTTAAGGCGCAACAGCCATGCCGTCATCTTTGACGCCGAGATTTCCCCAAACACCATAAGGGCTTGCACCGGAAACAATAATCGTGGCAGCGGTTGCCGGTAACGCTATTGTGGTGTCTCGGCTGTTAATTGTATCGGAAATAAATCGAACCGAACCATCAAGCAATGCCGCATTGACTCCGCCGGAATGGGCACTGGTTGGCGAATGGACGCCCCAATTGTAACCGGCATCATTGGCAAAACTACAAGAAGGCGAATTAGGCGGCAAAACAGTAGTAAAACCGGATACGGCAGGACGTCCTTCGTTAAAAAACAAACCACGCCAAACACCGCCGGTTGAAGGACTATTCAATTTTTTCGTAGCCGTATCAATTGCCGCATTCAGACAATTTGTGATCGGGTCGGTGTGCAAATCCGAATTGTTACGATTATAAAAACCGCCTTTCACTTCATCTGTTCCCTGCCGACGACTGGAAATAGCTTCGCTAACAGTTAACGTATTACTTGTTCCATCGCTGGCACTTGTTAGAGTAAATCCGTAAATCACCCCGAATATTCCACGTTGATCCTCTGCCGGAATATTTGTACCGCTTTGCCAGTTCCGATAAACCGTATCGCCGCGACATGTCATAATATTCTGCCTTGCGGAATTTTCGATATTATAATAATTCGGCGAGGCAATGTAAGGGTCGGAAGGACATCGTAACGTAGGAATGGGATCGCTTAACCATGACCAACGTTGTCCTGAGGGAGGATTCGTGTGGGCTCCCGGATAACCGGCAGAAACCCAACCTTCATAACGTGATGCTTGCTCCATAAAGGGCATCAGAAGCATGTGCGCGGATGCCAAAGCACACGGCAATGCTGTTCCGCTTCCGTTTGTGTTCAAACAGGCGGGCGGAAGAGTGTTCAACGTGTCATGGTAATTGTGTAACGCAAGCGAAAACTGTTTCATGTTGTTTGAACATTGCATTCGCCGTGCCGCTTCCCGCGCCGCCTGAACCGCCGGCAACAGAAGCGCAATCAATGCACCGATGATCGCAATCACAACAAGTAATTCGACAAGTGTAAACGCAAAACAATGACGAAACATTTTTGAATACATGGTAAATCTCCTGAAATAGGTTGAAAAATTGTTGTCAAAAACAGAATTTGTAATAAAATTAAAAAACGTAACAAAACAAAAGAATTACTTTTATTTATTGGGTCGATCAACCTTGATGTCGAATATTTTTGTTTTGGAATCGACGGTAATGGTCAGACCGGAAGTTGAAGAGTTGGCGTACTTTGCGTCAATCAAAGATTCGCTTTGAGAAACATTCATATCATTGGAAGCGGTGTTTTCCGGCGGTTTATAAGTTACGGTAATCGAAACCTTGTAAGTTCCCGCCGGAATACCATCGGAATCAGATAATGTTCCAACCATATAAGTTCCGTCAGGGTTGACTTTTCCCTGACTGCGTGTTTGCTCATTGTCGAACATAACTTTTCCACACGGCAACGGTGTTCCGTCATCGGAAAAGACAACCTTTCCGCGAAGGGAACACAAATTATTTCCGCAACCGGCAAATATCGATACAAATAAACAGAGACTAATCAAAACAAACCGATTCATAAAAAATCTCCTTGACAAAAATGTAGCAAAATTAGTTTAATAAACGTACAAGATCACATTTGATTGCGAAAGAAGTTTCAGAGAGACTATAATTTCGCAACAAAAAACATTGCAAAATTATGGTAACGAAATAGAATTTCCGTCCGAGACATCGGCGAAATATTCCAATGTTTGCTGCGAAGTAGAAACGGCTAACCCGCGAACATGACCGTCGCCCACAAGAAAATGACACACTCCCGGATGCCAACTGCCGAACCCATATCCGTCTCCGACATTTCGTAAATGGGGACCTTGACGAATTTCGTTATCATAATCATTTGGTTTACTGATTCCGAAACCCGTTGCAGTGTCGTGCCGGAAAACTCGCCCCATACCGCCGGTTTTATGTCCGGAAGCCGTAATGATGGAACAATCCGGTGTTAAACCGTCTTCACCAATATCCGCCCGTCCGCATTGTCCCAACGCAAACGGTGGAATGTGTTTTTCTCCGACAACGAGTTGATTACTCGTTCCGTCTTTCCACCACCCCATATTGTCACGCGCTTGCCAACCGCCTGCTCTGGTACTGTAGGAAGTGTAATCTTTACCGGAAAGAGCCAATCGAAATGCGCCATAATGATAAATTGCATGATTATTGTCATGGAGTATCGAACAGTGAAACCAACTTTGCAGGGTATTTTCAACGGGATAACCTGTTCGTGCCGTATTGAAACGGGTGTGAAGAACAATCCCGTAATCACCGCATGGACCGGGTGAAGATTTGGTATTCCCGCTGTTCATTTGATGAGCATCACCTTCGTCAGCAAAAGACGCACGATCAACATACGTTGACTGTCCGCTGCCGCGTCGTGTGGGACAACGATAGCCGGCAATAGCAGCAAGAGATTTTTTTTCTTCAGGAAGTGTAATACTGTTCCACCAAGCAGAACTGGTCGGTAACTGAAAACCTGTCAGATCACCGGTGGTTGCTGTTCGATTGGCAATATAATCGTAAAGAGGTTGTTGTTCGATGTAAGGGTAAAGCAACACCCAAAACGATGCGCCGTCATAACCAACACTACATGGCGGCAACGCCTTATTGGTATCGTGGAAGTTGTGAACAGCAATGCCAATCTGTTTGAGATGATTTTGGCATTGCATCCGCCTTGCCGCCTCACGCGCTGCCTGAACAGCCGGTAACAGAAGAGCGATTAATACGCCGATAATCGCAATCACCACAAGAAGTTCGACGAGGGTAAAGCCGAACGGTGAAGAACGAATGATTTGTAAGAATTTTGCGGAAAAGTATTGAGAAAGCAGAGACTTTTCCCTCTCCATTCTTAACTCTCTATCATATACTGCCCCCCCCCCCCTGACTTGCCCATTTTAACATTTGACTTTTCACCGAATTTTTTATTGAATGGTACAGTGAATTTTCCGAAGCGTTTTTAACAAAGTTTTTCAT
>JAISBG010000533.1 GCA_031266315.1 Planctomycetaceae bacterium
GAGGGAAGAGGAGACAAAACACGTCCCTCTTCTACTCTACTTGAGAACACTTCGACCAAACCATGACCATTATTAAAACTCTCCATCTCGTGCGTAACATCAGTAATTAACATTGTAAACCTATCATTTGTAGAGATTTATATTTTTGTATCTTTTGCCGTATGCTTAAAAGTCTAAAAAAATTCCTGTTGTGGGCTTGACACCTTTTGAGCCATTATATAAAATAGCAACCTAATTAATTTTATTTTTCATTTTCAACTTTTGGAGATTATTTTTCCGTTTTGAACAATAAATTGCCCGGATTTTTGTTCGGGTGTTAAAAAATCGAGTACGTCAACTATTGCAAAATCGCTTAGGCGAACTGTAATTTTCTACATTACGACCGGATTTTCCGGGTAGAAAATTACTATGACTTAATAAAGTTGCGTGTCTCCCGTAAAGGGAGCGTCGCGTATTAGGTCACGGGTATAATTCAGTATTACATCTTTGAAACATGTAATGCACCACTTTCGTAGGTGGGAATGAACCAGTTTTTGCAATCGTGTCGCTCCTGTCTAAGAGCGATATTCTGTTGCCGTTTCTCGGCTTGGCATTTTACAACCAAAGCAGATTACACGTTACGTAATCTGTTAAAATAATTTTTTTTTTCATAAAGAGAATACCATGAAAAAAACTACAATTTTTGCCTTTACTCTCGTCGAACTTCTTGTAGTCATTGCGATTATTGGAGTTCTGATTGCCCTACTGTTACCAGCCGTCCAAGCGGCGCGCGAGGCGGCAAGACGGATGATGTGTACGAATCACTTGAAACAAATGGGAATTGGTGTTCATAATTTTCATGACACCCGTGAAGGTATTCCTCCCACAACATTTCCTCACACAGATTACCTCTCCTTTTTTGGTTTTCTCTATCCGTTTGTCGAACAACAAAACCTTTGGACAATCTTTCAAGAAGATGTTCCGGGTTACGTTGCTTCGTGGTACTATGCCAATAACCACGCTTGGGTTGGGGATGCCGTTACAAAAGGTTGGACAAAAGAAACACGTGATGCAATATCATCTGTTTCAATTTATCGATGTCCAAGCCGAAGAAGCGGCGGTGTCCAAATGACTCCAAACAGCGAAACAAACGGAACATATCAGGCAGAAAATAACTGCTTTTATATGGGACCTCAGGGAGATTATGCAATCGTCTGCCTTTCACCTCTTGATCGCAATGATTGGTATGAAACGGCTTTCGATTATAATTTGAAACCGCAAGATGCAATGCCTTTTCGTTCCGCAATGATTTATAGTTCCCCAAACGGTAACAATGCAAATTACTATACTTATTCAGGTAACGTAAATGTCAATTTACGACAATGGGGACCGCGTGATACATTGGCACGTTGGATAGACGGTTTAAGTAACCAAATTATCGTTGGAGAAAAACATATCCCCGTAACTTTAATAGGAAAGTGCGGCGAAAACCGTCAACAGAGCGGTGATTGTTCTTATTTACGGTCTCAAGGATACGGCGCATCATGCAGTGGAAGGGCATTACGGCGCACCAACAACAGTGGTGTTCCTCCTACTTATTATCATCTTGCTTTCGGCGATTTGTATTCGAACAATGATCCTGTATTCGATTACGGTTTTGGCTCAATCCATCCGGAAATTTGTAATTTTTTGCTTGGAGACGGCAGTGTTAAGGCTTACTCCAACACAACTCACACGGAATTTGTCCTTGTTCGTCTGGCGGATGTAAGCGATGGTGAAACGGTTCAAAGCGGTTTCTAATGATACATTTTGCTTGAAATATACTGCATTAGAGTTCTATTCGATATTTTTAAAAGATTGAAATTAAGTTTTCGCAACCTCATTTTTCTGACAAAACAACTTCAGTAGCAAAAAGAATAAAAAATATCCGAACCTCATTACCTCATTAAAAATTATCAATGAGGTAAATGAGGTTGGTTTTGGAGAAATCAATAGGCTACTGAGGTTGTTTAGTAAGAAAAATTAGGTTGAAAATGAGGTTACTATTAAATTGCTCATGTTCCACTCCGTAGTTAAAAAAGAGGTGGGCAATTTATCAAAAAGCTTTGTTGAAGGGTCGAGTCGGTTGTGGGAGTTTTACTCGACTCCTTCTGTTCCGGTTCCGCAAGCGGGTTTTTTGCTTTTCGGTGAACGGTGAGCCGTTTTGGTTGCGCACGATTTACAAGCGGTTGATTGGCATGATTGACACGAGTCAATATGTTTTTTACATCCGTGTTTCTTGCACTCTTTACATCCTTCACACGTCTGATTGTCAGCGGATGAAGGCAGCGGTTGCGCTGTTTTGTGTAATTCTTTCGGCAACGGTAACAGTGTTCCGTGATTCGCGGATGGCGGATACGGAATCGGTTGTGGTACCGGAACAGCAGCAGTTCCGGCATAATAAGAAGTACGTTGTTCGACTATTCGGTGTAACTCTTCCCGCGAATACAACGGATAATGGTTTGCTGCGGAAAGCGGAGCCTGTTGCGAACCGTAATGCGGCGGTAACGGTATTGCCTGACCATAATCCAACGGACGCAGTCCGGCAAAAAAACCGCCAAAAGGTCCGCGTTGTCCGGGAGCAACCGGTTGATCTTTAATACTGGTTTCCGCATAAGGACCCAACGCAACCGGTTCGACACCCGGACATTGCGCTAAACGGTCGCCCCAACGATTTTCACAACAACTTGTCCATGAAGCATTCGGATAACCGAGAATTAGTTGAAGCCGACTCGGTTTATCGGTAATGATTTCCGGATCAGGATCATAATAACTTGCGTATTGAACTTGCGGACGATTCTGTTCCCGAGACGGCAACGTCGAAAGCAAGAGGTTCAATTTCGATTGGTGTTCGGGGAACGCTTCGGGTTCGGCGGCATAACCGGGTTGGTAAGGAACAACATGAATCCGATGGGTCAAGGGATTGCGGTGATAGGCAAGGTAAGGAACTGTCGCGGGTTCCGGCAACGCCAAAACTCCGGTTCCGGCTAAACCGGCTTCATTTTCATTATTTCCCTCTTGCGGTTCTTCGACACCGAATGTCGTTTCCCATTCGGTTTGGTTTTCGTCGGCGTCGGTTGCTCCGTCGGTTTGATTCTCGTCAAAATCGGTTTCCGCTTCTGTTTTTACGGATTTTTCGGCAGGAATATTACCGGTCGGCAACCCTGCCGGTTGGGAAACTCCCGCCGGACGAGACGAATAATAGGGACCGAAAGCATAACTCCCCGGTTGGAAAAGCACTCGTTCAGGAATCTGAGCGTTCGTCTGATTAACCAAAAAACTCACCACTAAAACGAGAACAATACCGAAACTTATCAAACGCATAAGTTGAACCTCCAAAGATTCTAAAATAGGAATCAGGATAAAATCCTCATCTTTACATTTTTTAACAATCGCAAGAGAACGCCTACTTTTCATTCGAATCGTTTGACTTCAGAACCACAAAAAATCCCGTAAAAAAATTGCGTTTTGGATAAAAACCTGTAGATTGTATCGGTTATAACGAACACAAAACTTTGGGTCGTGTGTGATTAAAGTTGTTTTAAAATTCACGAAGCTGGACACGGTAAGCGCAGCATCGCGGAGCGTTTGTTCAAAGGCGAAGCCTATCGCCCATATCGGCTACGGTATAAGTTTGTTATTTTCCCGCCCAATCAAAAAGAGTTCCTTTTTTCTGATTATCAATTTATCAATTATTTGAAAAAAATTGCTCTTCCGTCATTGGCAAACAAACGCTATGATTCCACAAATACCCTATTGGGACTGATTGTTTTTGCTCACCTGAATATTAGTTGGTATGATACGGCAATATCTTTTTCTTGTTTTGGTTTTATTATTCTGTGCGATTGGCTGTACGTTGTACAACAAAAATTCCGAAGGGCTGCGTTATCTCGGTCAAGCCCGCTACAATGAAGCCAAAACCGCTTTTGAAGCGGCATTGAAGGCAGAACCGAACAACGCCGATACGTATTATAATCTCGCAACAACTTACCACCAATCGGGAAAGATTTCGTTGCAATCCGGTCAGTCGGCGGACGCCCAATTGCAGTACGATCAGGCACTCCGAAATTACCAACTCGCTCTCACCTACAACCCGAATCACACCGAAACCCATCGCGGTTTGGCGGTTCTCTATATGGAAACCCAAAACGCCGATGCTGCTTTCAAATTGCTGATTGATTGGTACAACACCAATGTAACCTCTGCCGAACCAAAAATCGAATTGGCTCGGCTTTATCAGGAATACGCTCAAATCTGTCAATTACAAAACCGTATAGATATTGCCAAAGAATGTCTGGATTCGGCGGCAAAAATGTTGCAATCGGTTTTGGTTACGGAACCGGCGAATTACCGTGCGCTCCGTGCTTTGGGATACTTAAAGGAACAAAACGGCGACCTGCAAGGAGCGGTTGCGGATTATCAGCGTTCGTTCCAGTCGAACCCGCAACAAAAAGACCTCGAAAACCGAATTACCGCTATCTTACAAGGAAATTTTTAAATTGATTATCTCCTACAGTCGATAAATATTCTATAGTCGATAAATTTACCGTAGATATAAAAAAGGGTTAAAACGATGTCCGATCTAAAACCGTTCGGCGAGGTAACCGTACAACCGGTTCAGAAAACCACTTATTCCGCCGAATTTGACCCTGTTTTGGAAATCAGAAAACTGCGTCAAAATCTCACACACCGTATTCAGGTTCTCCAACCACACACCACAACTGTTCCGATTTTCTTGCACAATTCTCCAGTTTCGAATGGAAAAGAAAACAAGGTGCAAGAAAATACGGAGAAATCAGAAAAAGAGGAAACAACTGCGGTTGTAGAAACAATTGAAGTTGTAAAAGAAATCGACACCAATCCATTATTTCCGGCAACAACAGAAGATGAAACGGAAAAAAACCGAATACCGGAATTGGAATTTCCCGCCAATGAACTTATCCAACAAATTCATCAAGCAAGACAATTACTTGCCCAACTCCAGATAACACCATACGAGAATAACCCCTCTCCCGACGAACCACATAATAAACCACTTTCCAAAACGGAAGAAAACAAACCGGAAAACGTTACCGTTTCTAAAACGGAACCATTGGAAATACCGGAACGGTTTTTTCCATCTTTGGCGGTGTTAAAGATGATGAATACGGTTTTGGTGTGGTGTGGATTATTGGGAATTCTTTTTTCGCTTCAATATCTGGAACATGACAGCCGCTTTGGATTGACAATCATTGGTGCGGGATTGATATTAATTACAGTTGGTCTTTTGGGACGCTTTTGCTCTTTCACCTTCCACAAAAAAAGTCCCGGATAGAATTATTATTGTCATTAAAATTCTGCTTCCATAGATTTATACTTTGCAACAGCAATAAAATGTTATTTTTTATGGTTAAGGATATTCTTCCATATTTGGAATATTGCCTGTTATACTGCGTGAGTCATAAAATCGGTACTTTTGTGACTATTCATCAACTGCCCATCTCGGTAAAATATTCCGGCGCAAGCCCTTAAAATGTCAGATTGAATCTATAAACTATACTGCGTTAGTTAAAAATTGATATTTTTTTGATTATTCAGTGGAGTAGCCCAATAGGGCAAGTGGTTTCAAGTTAAGATGTTTACTAACGAAGTAAAGAATGTCTTAATTTAGTAAATTGAGTATAATATGTAAAATAGCAAATATAAGGTAATCTATTTTGTGCTATTTTAAAATCGA
>JAISBG010000577.1 GCA_031266315.1 Planctomycetaceae bacterium
TTCGTTCCAGACAGAATTTGCTGCCGCACAAACTCACGTAACGGATACGCAAGCTGTTGCAGCGTAATTCTCTTGTTATTGAGAAAACGCCAAACCGCCTGCGTTGTCGCAAACGACGATGCCTCGCCGGCAGGAATTATTGCTCCCGAGGCGATTACCTGATTGTGATGTAAATGCTGAACGATCATCGCAAAATAACGTAGCTCGTGTCGCTTATCCGAAAAATTAGTGGGAATACCATACCGAGAATCTTAACAAATGCTCCCAAACGGGAAAAGAGCAATTTTGCACGCCCCTTGACTCCCGCAAATCGAAAAAAAAAAGATGTGTAGATACTTTTGGTTTATAGGCAGGTTATTAAAATGGATAAAAATTTTTAGATTATTTCGGCATTTTGCGGGATAATGGTTTACGTCAATAATCCAGAGGTAAACGATCTCTCGCTGAAAGGTTACCTAACCTACGGTCGCGCCGGTGTTTACTCGACACCGGAAGGTTTGTCCTTTCTACTGCGTGTTAATTCAATAACAGAATATTTTATTTTTTAAAATGGCATACCGATTGAAGTCGATAACGACTCAATCGGCGCGACGTTTCGGTGAAATGTTGCTTACTCATTCATAACGTAAACCATTATCACAAAGTTTTAGGAAAGGACAGTTATGAATAATAGATTTTTTATTTTATTCGTTTCAGTTTTTTTATTCGGTATTACCATAACGACAATACCGGGGCATATTGTTTTGGCGGCGGACAATTATAAAAGTCCTCTTGATTTAGCGGCAACTAAGGACGGTTCAAAAATTTACATCGCCCTTTTCGACGCTCACGAAATTGCCGTACTGGACACGGCACAAAATAAAATTGTTCAGACAATTCCTGTTGGAAAAGAACCAACCGGAATTGTTTTGAGCACGGACGAGAAAACAATTTATGTTACATCAGGCAGTTATCGCGGATTGGTTCAAGCGGTTGATGTTGTAACCGGAAAGGTTGTCCGTGAAGTTGACGCCGGTCATACTCCGACGGCTCCCGCCGTAACACCGGACGGGAAAAAGATGTTTGTTTGTAATCGTTTCAATAACAATGTTAGTGAATACGATTTGCCTGAATTGAAACTTGTCCGGCGTATCAACGTGATTCGTGAACCGCGCGGTGCGGTTGTTACGAAAGACGGCAAAACGGTTTATGTTGCTAACGCTTTGCCGAATAATGTTGCTAATATTCCTGAAAATCATGAGGCTCTGATTAATGTGGCGTCTGAAGTTTCGGCGATTGATATTGCAACAGGAACAACAAAAAATATTCGGTTTCCGAATGGCAGCGGCAGTATTCGCGGAATTTGTATTTCGCCGGACGGACGTTATGTTTATCTTGCAGGAATATTGTCACGGTTTCAACATCCGACCACTCAACTAGAACGCGGTTGGATGAACACCAATACGGTCAGTATTATTGATACAACGCAGATTGATAATAAACGTTCCGGTTTTGTCAACACGGTTTTAATTGACGATGTTGATCTCGGAGCCGCTAATCCTTGGGGAATTACCACCTCTGCCGACGGTAAACAACTTTTCGTTGCGTTATCAGGAACAAGCGAATTAATTATCATTGATGCGGAGGCGATGCACAAAAAATTGTCGTTGCTTTCACAGGAAAATCAAGAGAATCAAAACAACCGGAACAATTCTGAAACGGAAAACAACGATAGTGTTGCGAAAAGCAACGCCAAACGGCATAGTGCGTCTACCAAAGCCAGCGATGTGCCGAATGATTTGGCGTTTCTGGTTGGACTGAAAAAACGTGTCCGGCTTAACGGGAAAGGCGCACGACCAATTGTTGTAATTGGAAATAATGTTTATGTTGGAATGTATTACAGCGATACGTTGCAAAAAGTTGATTTAACGGTTTCCGACAATTCCGATGTAACAAAAAATGTAGTCGGCAACAAACCGACATCGCCGACCGCAACTGTTTCATTAAACAATAACGCAACTGAAATCATGCTTGGCGGCAAACCGAATCTGACAAAAGAACGTCTTGGCGAAATTCACTGGAATGACGCGACGCTTTCGTTTCAACATTGGCAAAGTTGCGCGAGTTGCCATCCTGACGGACGAATGGACGCTTATAACTGGGACCTTTTGGACGATGGACTTGGCAATCCGAAAAACACCAAAAGTTTACTTTGGAGTGACCGAAGTCCGCCTGTTTTATGGGAAGGTGTTCGCGAAACGTCCGCTCGTTGCACACGAACTAAATTTCAGTATATTCTTTTTTCCATGCCGGACGAAGCCCAATGTCTGGATATTGACGCTTACGTTCACGCTATGCAACCAGTTCCGAGTCCTTATCTTGTGGACGGAAAACTCAGCGAACGCGCCGAACGCGGCAAAAAGATTTTTGAAGATACGAAAATTAGTTGTGTTCAATGTCATCCGGCACCGTTGTTTACGGATCAAAAGTTACATGATGTGAATACAAAATGCTTTTATGACCGAAAAAGCAGTTTTGACACGCCGACTCTTATTGAAACATGGCGGACGGCTCCGTATTTACACGATGGACGTTACATAAACATGAAGGACTTGTTTAAGAAGGGAAAACACGGCGATACGGAAGGCGATATTGATTCGCTAACCGACGAACAACTCAATGACCTCATCGAATATGTGTTGTCGTTATAAAAAATTTGATAAGTATCCAAGAATTGGTGGTAATTTTATAGGAGGTGAGCGATTCCTATTTAGAGGTAGGCAATCCGTCCGCTGGACGGTCGCGCCGGTTGAGTCGTTATTGATTCCCAAACGATAAGCCCTTTTAAAAATTCTCTTTCCTATTGACACGTTTTGGTTTTTTCATATAATGGTCAAAATAATTTCCGTTTTTATTAATTTCAACATTTGGAGATCATTTTTCCGTTTTGAAAGATAAATCGCCCGAACTGTTGTTCGGGTGTTAAAAATATCGAGTACGTCAACAACTGCAAAATCGCTTAGGCGAACTGTAATTTTCTACATGACAACCGGATTTTCCGGGTAGAAAATTATCGTGGAATTGTAAAGTTACGTGGCTCCCGTAAGGGGAGCGTCGCGTACAATTCCGCGGGTATAATTCAGCGTTACATTTTAAAACATGTAATGCACCACTTTTGTCGGTGGGAATAAACCTGTTTTTGCAGTCGTGTCGCTCCTATTCT
>JAISBG010000581.1 GCA_031266315.1 Planctomycetaceae bacterium
AATCGAATGAGGTATACAATCGCGGTCCGATAACGAGATATTCATTCGGTTCTAGGGTAACATTGGCACCATCGGCACCATAAGCACTTGTTCCTATAACGGGATTGTCGGAATTAGGATCAACTCCGCCGACATTTATGTACGAATAATTTTCAGTACCGGTTGGTATGGTATCTCCGAACCAAATGATTCGTTCCGGTTCAATACCACTTGCCGTACCGGTTCCGCCGGGGAACGGATATTTTAATCCGAATTGATATGTTTTATCTGTACGTGATTGGGATAATGCATCATCTGTATCAGTTGCCGTTTCTGTCCAACTTCCCAACTCGCCTGATGTGGTTCTTTTACCGACCACCAAACGCCAGATATAGGAACCATCTGTTGCTGTTTTGGCAAGGTTAAGGTTACCAGGGTCTGGATCAGTGGTTGAATTAACAATATCATTTTTCGGATAACCAACCCGATTGGGATTACCTTGTCGATAGAGTTCGACAAAAAGCGAACCTTGCGGAATCAAAACTTGATCGAAATCCGTGTCATGGGGATTGGGGTCGGCAGTACAAGCATTATTGATACGGCGTTTGTCATAACCGCACGTTTCACAAATTTCATCAGTGGTGTCACCACGTTCTTTTACCGAATCAGCAACTCGTCTATTGTGTACGGCAAAGGTTTCGGTCAAAGCGACTTCCGGTTTTTCAAAGCCCCAGATAAGTTTAAGATTTGGAGTTGTTGTTGGCAAAGTCCAAGTAGAACTAGTAGTAGTTAGCAAGGTATTAGTATCTGTTTCGTTATTATACGGTGATGTCAGTGATGTCGAAAAAGGCTCAGCACAGAATACAAATGGTGTCATTGTCGCGTCGGGGTCGATGAAATCAACAAGGTTGACCGACCATTGAGCAAGACGGGTATAAATGTCCGCTTTAGTCAGTGATTCTTCCGTATAATTTTTTGTTTCAATTTGATCGTAACCGAGAACACACAACAGATAGAAAATTTCTTGTGCGAATTTCGCTTTTTCTTTCAATAAAGAAACAGTGCTGCCGGTTGTCCAATTGTTATGAAAAGTCAACCGGTTTAGGTTGATTTTTTCGCCGTGGCGGATTTCTTCGGGAAGAAGATTAAATAATGCATTTGCTTTATTAGCATCACTTCCATAAATTTTAGTATAGATATAATCGTACAATCCTGAAAAATTTTCGGCTGAAGTTGTACCACCGAACCGACTGAATACCGGAATATCGTTGCTGCGAGTAGTGAGGAATAACCGGTAGGGACTCAATTTGTATTGATCCGTAGCAGCCTCGCCAAGCAAATTTCGTAATCGTTTTGGAAGTGCCATGTAATCAATATCACCAACACTACGCAACAAATATTGTAAATCACTTATATCAAACGGCAGATCATTGCCTTGTGAATAGGGATTTATCAGATAGGGATTACCTGCAAAAATATTGGTATTAGAGGTTACGGTACGGTTACCGAGCGCATCAAACGTTATCGGAGCATTACCCCACCAATCGGGAACGTTACCGCCAACACCAGAACCACCATAAGTGTCCGGATAAATACCCATAACATCAAAATTTGTTGCTCCATTACCCGGTAATTTGTTGGTTCCATAACGCCCTATGTTGTCACTGTCTCCATCAGTAATTTGTGAAAAAGTATTCGTATCAATCGTCTTTTTCAGCGTCTTTTCAATCGTCTTTAATCCAAGATCAAGCCGAATCTCTGCAGTACCAGAACCGGAACCACGTAACTCAGAATCAAAACTGGAGTTGTGTGCTTGATTTCCATGCACATTAACATTAAGCCGTCCGTCCATATCAAGAACGTAATACGAAACGAGTTTTTTGTAACGTTTTCCGTTAATAGATGTTGTACCGAGTCCGGCATCAACCCAAATTCCATCAGCAACTCCATCACCGTCATTGTCCACATCCCAAGGTCCTTGTGTCAAAAATTTAAATGTCTTTTGCCACTGTAGTGGTATTACATCATCCGGATTGTATTTTGTCGCCGGATTGCTGCTGGTAAAATTCGGATGATCTATCGGCAATGGACGTAACACAATTTTACGTAACTTATTCCAATCAATCGCAGTAACAACACTTTTGCCAGTAATAGGATTAACACTCTTCGTAGTAATATCATTTTCCCAATACTTTACGAGTTGCGGACGATGAAACGACGGAATCGTTTTTGGAACAGAAGGATAGAGAGAATCACCCAATACCCATATCCATACCCATTCTTTTTTCGTCTCATTCCATTTCCATTTCCCTTGTACGTTATTCCATGCCAAAAACATATTGAGATAATCCGGTGCCGTATAATCAGGATTCATCAAGACAAGATTGTCATTGAGATACTTTTTGTACTCTTGTGTATTGTTAGTTGATGGTGCTAAAACATTGGGACGTAACGCATACTGAAATGAAGTAGAAGTAGTATTCTTTTCATCTTTTTCGCTGAGAGCCGCGCCGGTTGCCGAAAAATCAAATCCTGGTCCTGTTCCGCCGAATGCCGGAGAATTGATAATAAAATCACAACCGATTCCGCTACTATCGTCTTTTCCGTTCAGTGCTGTTACTTGCTCTGCAAGAGTAAGATTACAATTAATAAACGGAGCCAGTTGAAGACAATTCCACTTTTTTTCACCACCGTCAGTGAAATCCAAGCTGAAATTCAAAATGAATGTGCTTTTACCAACAAGTTGTTCAGCATTAGCACCATTACCCGCTTTTGTTATTGTCAACACAAAACCACTCAAATCACCCAAAGGAAGTTGGTCAGGAATGGAATTTATGTTAATCTGAGTAGATGGATTAAATCCAAAGGAACTACAATAGAGAAATGTTTCCATTGTGTCCTTTATAATTGTTGTATTAGTCCTGCCAAAAGTACCTGTAAGCAGATCACCAGCAGAACGTAGTACCGGATGTCCGTACAGGTTTTCCAGAATACTGTGCGGAGCGAGTACGGACTTAAAATCGTCGCCAATGAGAAGTTTTTCCAGTGCATCATCGAAATTTGATGTAATAGTCGAATAACCGTCGGTTTTTACGGCGGGTTCAAGAAGAGCCTTTGCCATGTGTTCTGCCTGTTTGCGTGACCGTGTTGTACTGATCACAAACACTGTAATAAGCATGGCAAACATGGTCATCAATGCCAGAACAATAAAAAGTGTTACCCCTCTTTTTCTCTTTTCCTCATATACTGCCCCCCCCCCCCTCGCTTTCCCAT
>JAISBG010000710.1 GCA_031266315.1 Planctomycetaceae bacterium
CGGATTCTAACAGAAAAAGTTCTTGCGTTCATCGACGATCATCTTGAACAGAATAAAAAAGACGGAAAAAATAAACCGTTTTTGATTCACTTCAATACTGATGGTGCTCACGATCCTTACACGCCTCCTGAAACTTTATTCGGACGAAAAGTTGCCGGAGAAACAAAAATGGCAGCGCATACTGATATGGTTCTCGAAGTTGATGTGATTACCGGACATCTTGTCCAATCGCTCAAAAAACGTAATCTTTACGCGAATACTGTAATTATTATTACAAGCGATAATGGCGGTATTCGCTCAGAACGTGAAAAATTCGGTCATGATGCTATTGGCGGATTACGCGGCAATAAGTCCACTATCTGGGAAGGCGGTACACGTGTTCCGTTTATTGTTCACTGGGGCGATGACACAATAAACGGATCAAAAATTAATCCGGGAACAGTTACCGATCAAGTTATTGGTACGCATGATCTCGCCGCAACATTTGCTGAAATTGCCGGTGTTGAACCGGGTGAAGATCAGGCATTGGATAGTGTGAGTTTCTTGCCGGTGTTGCTCGGAAAACAAAGTGAGGATAAACCGATTCGTGAAAATCTGCTTGTCCAATCAAGTCCCGGACGGGATACATCGCAAGGCGGTATTCCGACGGAATTAAAAGAACGATTTCAGAATCGCCCCCAACCATTGAAAGCCTATCAGAATTATCGTGTGAAATTGGCAAAAGACGAAGGTTTTGAGGGAATTGGTCATGCGGTTCTGAAAGACCGGTGGAAATTGTTACTTGGTCTGACCGACAAACCGGAGTTTCTCGTCAATCTGAAAGATGATCCGAACGAAACAACCAACCTTCTCGAAGATTCGGCGAATAAAAAACGAATCGAAGAATTTCAAACGATTTACAAATTAATCCGTGAATCAAAACGCAGTACGCCGCCGTTGAAACTTTAATTGTGTAACTGCAACCAAAGTTAGGCTGCTTTTTCAGGCGGAAAATATCAAAGCGAAATATTAGGTGGGCAATCCGTCCGCTGGATGGTTGTGCCGGTTGAGTTTTAATCGACTCCAACACGGAAAGCAACACAAATTGCCGTTGTTAATCTAGTTCACTGTCGGCGAGTACGCCGACGCGACCTTTTAGCAAAAGGTCGCCCACCTTATGATTGCCTATGAAATATTACCTATTTGACGATTCCGATGGGAAACACCTAATCCGGTGGAATCAGCAAAGTTAAGCTGCTTTTTCAGGCGGAAAATATCAAAGCGGAATATTAGGTGGGCAATCCGTCCGCTGGACGGTTGCGCCGGTTGAGTTTGCATTGACTCCAATACGGAAAGCAACACAAATTGCCGTTGTTAATCTGGTTCTCAGTCGGCTAACGCCGACGCGACCTTTCAGCGAAAGGTCGCCCACCTCCATTAACAGGTTGCTCACCTCTGTTATTGCTTGCGCAAGATGAAAAGTGGTGGGCAATCCGCTCGCTGGGCGGTCGCGCCGGTTGAGTCGTTATTGACTTCAAAACGGTAAGTCCTTCTAAAAAATTATTCTCCCTATTGACACGTTTTGGATTTTGGTATATAGTATGAAGATAATTATTTTCTGCCTTTTTTAATTTCAACATTTGGAGATCATTTTTTCCGTTTTGAAGAATAAATCGCCCGAATTTTTATTTGGGTGTTAAAAAATTCGAGTACGTCAACAACTATCAAAATCGCTTCGGCGAACTGTAATTTTCTACAAGATCAACGGATTTTCCGTGTAGAACATTACTGTGGTTTCTCAAAGTTACGTGGCTCCCGTCAAGGGAGCGTCGCGTGAGATACCATGGGTATAATTCAGCGTTACATTTTAACATGTAATGCACCACTTTGATCGGTGGGAATGAACCTGTTTTGATAGTCGTGTCGCTCCTAATCTGAGCGATATTCTGTTGCCGTTTCTCGGCGTTACGTTTGTTTCCCCATTATGTGAGAAAACAGATTACCTGTTTATGTAATCTGTTAAAATATCAATTTTTTTTTCATAAGGAGAATACCATGAAAAAAACGTTATTTAAAGGATTTACCTTAGTCGAATTGTTGGTAGTCATTGCGATTATCGGGGTGTTAATCGCTCTTCTGTTGCCCGCTGTTCAGGCAGCGCGCGAGGCGGCAAGACGGATGACGTGCACCAACCACATGAAACAGTTTATGATCGCGGTTCATGGTTATCACGATCATCACAACGCCCTACCAACAGCAACTGCGGCGGTGGTTTTCAAAAATAGTTCCCACTCTACTTCGCCACAGTTCAGTTGCCAATTTCATTTGTTTCCGTACCTGGAACAAATAATGAGATATCAGGAGATCACAAATTCTACAACAAGTATCACTGTCGTGGATAGTAACAATTTATTACGTGGAAAATTTACCACTTTCTTGTGTCCCTCCGATCCCAATAGTTCGCTACCGGGTATTTACCGTGATCTTTCGCGTTGCAATATTATGACTTGCCGCGGCGATTTTGCGTTACACAATGCACAGGTGGTAGGATTTTCTGCCAGTCAATCATTCATTTTTCCAAGTAACCTTTCACGGGCTCCATTTATGGGGGCTTCAGACGCTGGAGTTACAGCATTTGCCAATGTTTGGCGTGGTTTTGAAGGTATTTTGGACGGAACAAGTAATACGATTGCTATTAGTGAAGCCTGCTCTGCGGAATCAACCGATTCCCGTAGCATTTTTGGTGCGGTTTCTCAATATACAATTAACAATACAACAACAGCATCGGCTCCGTCTGGTTGTTTTGCGTTATTTGACGCAAGTTCCATGCAATACAAAATTACCGCACCATTGGCAACGAATTTGTATCGAGGAAATGTCTTGACCGACGGACGTGTCGCCAGAAATGGTTTTTGTACGGTATTACCGCCGAACTCTCCATCTTGTGTTAAT
>JAISBG010000778.1 GCA_031266315.1 Planctomycetaceae bacterium
CCCCAACTTCCGTTTTCTTCGGATTCAACACGACAAAAGCGTACAAAAACGCGAAAGCCATTCTTCGTCTTGGCGGTAAAAATCGATACGAGAAAAACATTGATATTGATCCGTCTCACCCGTTTGTTCAGGAAACCGACATTCCCGAAACAACACCGGATACCGACATTTTCGTTGCGCTGTACACGGCAGACAACAAAGAAATTGTCGCCTATCGTCCCATTGTAAAATCTGCAACAGAAAAAGAATTGCCAAAAGTTGTTGAAACAACAAAGCCAGCCGATGAATATAAAACGGTGGAAGAATTATATTTGACCGGATTACGTTTGGAACAATTCCACAACGCCCGAATTGATCCGATGCTTTACTACAACGAGGCTCTGAAACGAGACCCGAATGATTCCCGCGTCAACACGGTGGTCGGAATCCGTCTTGCAAAACAAGGGAAATGGAATGAAGCGGCGGAATATTTGCAACGGGCAGTTGACCGTGTATCAAAAAATTACACCGTGCCGCGAGATTTTGAAGCGAATTATTATCTCGGTGAAGCTCTGGAAAAACTGGGAAAGCAGAAAGAAGCAAAAGATCAGTTTTGGAAAGCGACATGGTACACAACCTATCAATCAGCCGCGTATTTGAAATTGGCTCAAATCGCCTGCCGCGAAAATGATTTTGAATCGGCTCTTCAACTGATTGATTCGTCGCTGCAACTTAATGTACGAAATCCGAAAAGTTTAACCGTCAAAGCGTTTATCCTGCGTCAACTTGAACGTGAAGACGACGCTTCGGCACTATTGAAACAAGTATTGGAAATTGATCCGCTTGATTTTTGGACGATTACCGAACAAGGTTTTCTTACCGGTCGTCCAAAAGAATTTTTGTCAAAAGAATTACAATATCGCGGTGACGGCGTGATTGTGTTACAGGAAATTCTTGAGTTGGCAACGGATTACATGCAACTCGGCGCGTATTCCGATTCACTCAAAATTCTCGAATCCACAATAGGAATAGCACAACGAAAATTGTCTGATTCGCCGTTACTGTCCTTTTATGCGGCATTTTGCGCCGCGAAATTAGGAGAGAAGGAACGAAGTGAATTTTATTACAACCAAGCCGCCCGACTCTCTTCCGATTACTGTTTTCCGTTCCGTCCCGAAGAAATTGATATTTTTGAAACGGCAATTAATCTGGTGCCAAAAAATCCGGCGGGATATTATTATCTCGGTAATCTGCTTTATTATTTGGAACAAAAAGAGAAGGCGGTTGCTCATTGGGAAAAGGCGGCGGAGATTGACCCGAAATTCGGTTCGGTGCTTCGTAATCTTGGGTTTGCGTATTCCCAAAAGGGAGAAAAAGAGAAAGCGATTGCCGTGTACGAAAAATCCGTCTCATTAAATACGGTAACACCGCGATTACTCATCGAGTTGGACAAATTCTACGAACAGTCAGGAAAACCGGTTACGGAACGGCTTGCTCTGTACGAAAAATTCGGCAATGTTGTACGAAAACACGACGACGCCGTAATCCGGTTGCTTGGAATGTTCACATTGGCGGGGCAGTTCGACAAGGCAATTGCAATTCTCAAAACGCGGCATTTTCACGTTTGGGAAGGCGGCGGTGATGTTCATCGTAATTTTGTCGATGCTCATTTGCTCGCCGGACTCGAAAAAATGAAACAAAAAGATTTTGCCGAAGCCGTCAAGGAATTTGAAATTGCCGATACGTATCCTGAAAATCTTGAAGTTGGTCGTCCGTCCGGCGGCGGTCATAGTGCGAAGGTTTTTTATTTTCTCGGCAAAGCGTATCAGGAATTAAAAAATGAGACCGAAGCGAAAAAGGCGTTTGAAACAGCAAGTCAATCCGATGCCCATCGCCGTTGGTCAACAGAGCTTGCTTTTTTTCGCGGCATGGCGTTCAAAGAACTCGGCAACCTAACCGCTGCCAACAAAGAATTTGATGCCCTTGCCGAATATGTTGCAAAAACGAAAGAAGACAAGGAAAAAATTGATGAATATTCCAAATTCGGCGAAGACGGTTCCCGTTCCGAAAAACTTGCTCAATTCCATTATTTAACCGGTTTACTTCATCTTGCCAAAGATGATAAAAATGCCGCCAATCAAGAATTTCAAACAGCAATTCAAACAAACCCCGATTTAATTTGGGCAAGACAATTTCTGAACGATTAGATTAATCGCTTTTACCGTTCATTTTTTGACAGGATTTACAGGATAAAATCCGGTATATTATGTATATCTTGTCAAAAAATAAAACGATAGAATCTCAATTATTAGAGATGCCCGTGAGTTATAAAATTGGTATTTTTTGACGATTCACTAAACTTTTACTGTTACGTAAAAACAATCTAGCGGTAACCTCCTTTTCAACCTCATTTTTCTTACAAGTTCTACCAACATTTTGTCCCTAACGGGACAGGAAAATAAACTATTCCGTAAGATTAAAGACGCCGTTGATGTGTAACATGAGTGAATAATTATGAAATTCGTAATTTTCGACGCATATTATTATTATTATTATTTCGATTATTCGGAAAGGAGGATTGGACGGAAACCGACATTCATTACCTTTTGCCAAGGTTCATAT
>JAISBG010000260.1 GCA_031266315.1 Planctomycetaceae bacterium
CATTGCGATTCCGTCGGCAATGTTACGGTTTTACCGGTTTTTTCCGAAAGCCAACGGCAAAACGCTTCGGCTTCCTGAAACGAAATTCTCGCAACCGGTTGATCGGGATGATTCGCAATATAACCCGGCACAATATGATCCTTACCGTCTTCACGTAAATACCGCGTGTCATGGTCGGGATCGTAAATTCCGTATTGACCGTTTGTAATTTCCGTTTCCGCCATCCAAAACGGTTTGTCGATTTTCATGATTTTACGTTGCCGTTCATCGGGTAAGCCGTCCGGTTGTTTCATGTGATATTCGCCGGCAGGAATTTTAACAAACGAAATTTGACGGTTGTTTCCCAAATCGATTTTTGTTGCAACAATCGGCGGTGATTTTTCCTGTCCCTGAATCGGTTGCCACGCCCAAGACGGATCACCGGGTAAACCGCGTTCCGGTGTTGGTTCCGGCTCTTTGCCAAGATCAACAACGAGTTTGATTCGCGTGGAAACATCAGTAGTTGACTGTCCATGAACCGCAATTTCCGTAATTACCGGAACGGATAATTGATCTGTTACCGCATACTGTCGAACGGCTTTGTCGAGTTGTTCCGGCGTTAATTTTTGCACAACCGTTTTTTCCACAGCGGCAAGCGAATTTCGGTATTCTTCTTCCGGGTTTGTATCAAGATCAGCGTAAAGTTTTGAAAGTTCTAACCGGCGTTTTTCAAATTCAGGATTGATCCAATGTCCCCGATATGGAACATTCAAATCAATCCATGTGTAAATTCGATCCCACGCTTCTTTATCAAGTTGAACGCCGTAATGTCCTCTTTTAAGCATTTGCACGAGTTCACTGACACTGGCGTGATAATCCATCGGCGGCAACATA
Organism: Planctomycetaceae bacterium; assembly: GCA_031266315.1. Taxonomy (GTDB): domain Bacteria; phylum Planctomycetota; class Planctomycetia; order Pirellulales; family Thermoguttaceae; genus WRKP01. Next base: position 874 of record JAISBG010000260.1, read on the forward strand.
TCGAGATCGCCTTCGGGACCGGGACGCCATGTAAACGGATTCAACGCGGAATACGACGTATCCGTCCGCCAATTTCCGGTATTGTGGGCTTCAAACGAAAGCATTTTACGTTCGGTTTTGTTCACGTCGTTATGACAAGTAACGCAATTCTTTTCGAGCATTGGCTGGATTTCCGTTTCGTAACCAAAAGGTCTTGCGTGACCATAAAACGGCGTTATTTCGCTTGGCGGTCGGTTCGCGGCGGCAACCCGTTTATTCGGTGTTACTTCCAAAGGCGTTTCGTGGCAACCAATACAGGCTTGCTGTTCTCCGGGCATACACAACGTCCAAGAACGCATCAATTGAATTGCCCGACCTTCGGCATCCAAAACCTGAATGGAAATGGGCGTATTTGCCGGAATATTGAAACTTGCGGAACCGTCTTCTTCAATCGGAACTGTTCCAAGAATCCGTTTCACGTCCCAACTTGATACCATTCCAACAGACTCATGTCCGCCGCTTTTTCTGAAACCAAAATGATAAGCAAAAATCCGAAGCGATTTTGCCGTTCCGCGTGGAACGCCTTTCAGACCGCCGCCCTGATAAACGTCCGTAATAAACATTGTTCCCTGTTTATTTTCCGGTTCGGTCATATCGTTCCGAATCGGCGGACGTTGCCGGACGTTCAGCGGAATCGGCTGGAGCAAGGAATCGTTCGGAAGTTCCATAATTTTCGTCATATTATCGAAACGATCAACAAGATAAAGCCCAAACATTCCCCGATCAGCAAGTTTTATACTGACAAGAAAATAGTTTTCATTAAGCGGATAGGGATAAACAAAACGATATTTTGCGGCTCCGCCCTGATTATCGTAAACATTGCCGACAACATCACGCCCATAACCCGGAATTTCCTGAACACAACCGGTTTGTTCCTTTGGAAAAACACGAGGGAAAACGTTTAAGTGTGTCAAAGGAGCCGCCCATTCTTTTGAAGCGGGATCGTACCGCATGGGATATTTTGAAGCGAGTTGCGGGTTGATAAGAAGGAGTCGTCCTGCTTCGGGAATACCGCCGCCAGTCGTGTGATGTCCACTGATAACACCAACAACCATACTGGAATGTCCGGGAACAGCACGCGGATTTTTGAATGCTGTTGGAAAATAAGAACCGCTGCCCCAGATAGCACGTTGTTGTCGTCCGTCCGGCTGCATGGCGAAAAGGATTCGGCTCATATAATGCGGAATATCCGAATATTCCCAACGCAAATACATGACACGTCCGTCGTGCATCAAACTCGGATGCCAATCGCTATCCTGTTCAAACGTTAGTTGCCGAACTTTTTTAGTTTCCGTTGCCACACGATAAAGATTGACCATAACCCGACCGCCGTTTTCACAAGGCAATCCCTGCATTCCTGCGGTTGAAGCCGAAACGATTTGACCTTCTTCGGGAAGATAACAGGAATCAAACCAATCAATATCGGTTTGATCGGTTGGCGTAAGTTCCCGAAGATTTTGACCGTCAACACCAATTTCAAACACCGCCCAACGTCCGTTTTGATTGATTGACGAAAACATAATCCGTTGACCGTCAAAATGAAGATCAAGATCGCGAATAATGGCTCCGTCGGGATGCCGGTAAATTGGAGTTAATTTCGGTTGTGTTCGGAGGTTGCTTAACGTAACCAATTCATTGTCCCAACCTTTTTTGGAAACAGTATCATTTGTGTAAGCGTTGAGACCGACAAAACCCCAATTTTTTTGGGTATTGCGTCGAATCAGGAGAATTTTGTCGAAATCGAGCAACGGGTTTGCGAGAGCGGCTTCGCGTAATACTTCGTCAAATTCTTTTTGGGCGTTGGGATTTTTTTTCAAATCTTTCTTTTTCTCGGCGGTTTCCTGCAGCCGTTTAAGAAATTCTGTACCTTTGGGATATTTTTCACCGAAGGCGGCGATGAGGTCTTCAACCATCCGTTTTGCGGATTCTGGTGTATTGACAGGAACTCGACCATTATCGTAAGCCCGCATCAAGGAAACATTGAAAAATAAAACAACACTGAAAAAACAGACCAAAACGATAGATCGTAACATGTTACAATTCCTAAAAGGTTAAATCGGTTAAAATATAACATTACACTAATAAACGACAATCATCAACTACAATTCCAGCTAATTCCTAATTAAAAATTCCTGATTCTACCGGATTAGGTGTTTCCCACTGGAATCGTCAAATAATAGGTAATCATCAGGTGGGCGACCTTTCGCTATTTGTTAAAAGGTCGCCTACCTATCTACCTACCTTATGATTACCAATTTGACGATTCCGGTGGAAAACACCTAATCCAGTAGAATCAGAAAAATTCACCTCAATAATTTTTTTGTTACACGACATGAAAATTTAATTTTACGGAATTGAAAATCACTGATTCTACCGGATTAGGTGTTTTCCACCGGAATAATCAAATAATTGGTAATATTTCATCAGGTGGGCAACCTTTCGCTGAAAGGTTGCGTCGGCGATAGCCGACAGTGAATTGGATTAACGATGGCAATTTGTGTTGCTTTCCGTGTTGGAGTCAATGCAAACTCACCCAGCGGGCGGATTGCCCACCTCTTTTCGCGTTTAAAACGAACTTATCAATGTTTGGACACCTAATCCGGTAGAATCAGGAAAATCAATTGCGAAGTATAACTGATTTTATAAATAAAATCAAGCACAAAAAGAAAATTCTTTTCAATTTTCGCAACATTTCAATAAAAGTTCCGTTAAAGCATCATTCGCAAATAACATTGTCTAAAATGCTATTAGGGAATCTCTAATAATTCATTTTTACCACAGAGAACACAGAGTGCGCAGAGAAAATTATCTCTGTGAACTCTGTGGTAAAAAAAGTATTTTTAGAGATGCTCGATTATTCGAGTTGGACGCTTTGACCGTCCATACAGTCCGCGAATCTTAACATAAGGGATTTATCGTTATGAGTTCCGACGGGTGTTGTGTTATTGATTGAGTGGACGGTACCGTCTCCCAACAGGAAATTGCAAATGCCGGGATGCCAACTGCCAAACGACATTTGAAAAGGATTGGCATTTTCGTACTCATTGGCTCTTCTGGCTAATCCGTAACAAGTCGTGCCGTTACAAAATCCTCGCCACGGAAAAGCATCCGAATCACTTCCACTTCCGGCATGGGAATAAGGACAGTCCTGATAATCGCTGCCGGTTGTTACTACCGGTGTCATTTTCCCAAGTTTATTGGGATGAATGTGTTTTTCACCAAAAAAGATCGTATTACTAAGCCCGTCTTGAATTCGTGCAAAAGTATCTCTTGGTCCCCAATTTCTCCAATTTGTGGAACCGCCCATTCCCTGACCTACCTGTAGTGCATTCCTTATTGCGCTTCGGGCAGCTTGCATTCGTTTGTCAACTTCTGCTAAGTTATCCGTACCTCCCCAAATTGTTCGCCAATAATAACTACTTATGCCGGGAAATTCCGTTGCTGCTGTTGCTTCGTTGAGGTAAACAACAATGGCAATATCACTACATGGTCCCATACGTGTTCTTTCATCTCCCGAAGCCGCCGAGTAGGAAGCGTCATAAACACCATGTTCGGCGTTGATAGCGCGGCGTGTCGGACAACGATAGATTCCAACACTAAAAAATTGTTTTCGTTCTTCATCGGAAAGGTGGTGAGTATTGGCGGTATCAGTCCAAACTTCCTGATTGAATTGATACTGAAATCCTTCTGTCTTCTGATCGAGCAACTCGTACATTGGCATTTGTTCGAGAAACGGAAAGAGGAGAAGATACCCGGTAGCGCGGTAACGTCCCAAACCAGCCGGAACGATACCGTTTTTGGTATCGTGAAAATTATGTACCGCAATTCCGATTTGTTTGAAATTGTTGGTACATTGTGACCGTCTTGCAGCCTCCCGTGCCGCCTGAACTGCCGGTAACAGTAGCGCGATTAACACCCCGATAATCGCGATGACCACTAGAAGTTCGACCAATGTAAAGCCGAACGGTGAAGAACGAATAAGTTGTAAGAATTTTGCAGAAAAGTATTGGGAAAGCGGACACTCTTCACTTTCCGTTTTTAACTCTCTATC
>JAISBG010000002.1 GCA_031266315.1 Planctomycetaceae bacterium
CGTTTGGCAAGAGGAGCAAGAAGTTGAAAAGTACGGATGGATTTCCCGGAATTGTGCATGGAAGGAAGCCATTCGTCAAGAACAAGAATATTCATATTGAGCGGAAAATTGTTTTTGCAAAGAATTGATTGTGGATCATTCAACTCTTCGCAAATATTGTGTATCAATAAATCAGCAATCTGTTTTACAAATTCATTAAAGTTCAGATATTGGGATTGATGACAAATGTCATTTCTGCCTTTTTCAGGTTTGGATCATGAATTTTATCGCGGGCTTCTTTCATCTCAACGAGTTTTTCCAAAACAATTTCAAGTTTATAGGGCAGTGTACCAAAAATCTCTTCATCGAAGGGATCGTCGGATTCCAATCGTTTGTTCAAATCATTTATCACTCCTTCGATTGACTTAACGTTTGTTCCCTCCAATATCTTACAATCAATGGAAGAAAGCAAACCGTTACCATCTAAAGTAACATTAAAAACATCTTTGATTCCAAAGTAATCGGCTAAAGCCAAACCAACCTCATTACCAATCAACCGAATTTCTTTCAAAGCAACACGGTCTGCTTCCGGCGATCTGATCTCGATTTCATTCGAGAAACCCGTACTCATCACTAATTCGTGTTTGTATTCTTCGACATCACCATGTTCATCATCATGTTGTCCAAGAAGGATACTTGCCACTTCTTGAGCCGCATTTTTAATCTCTCCAAATTTTTTGTTCAGAAATTCCAGTGCCTGATACTTTTTTTCAGGATCAACTTCTTCAGGATGAGTTTCTTTGAACTCAATGTCATCAACTTTGATATTTCCGTATTCATCAAATCGTATTGTTACATCTTTAATCCAACTATCATAATTGTGTGGAACAATTTGTTCGTTGTACCGCCTGATCACGCCGCCAACAGCACTACGAAACTGACGAATCCTCTCTTCATCAATGATTTCGTCAGTCGCTTCTTGTATTTCACCACGTTTCATCGCCAAGAGAAGACGTTCGTCTCCGCCTGTTTCACTCATGGCAGAATCCCACCTCTTCGAGGATTTTGATACAGAAACAGATTGTTGAGCCGTTTTTTCTTTAAGGTAAGAATACAATTCTTCCTTGAGACCCGGCAAATTGGTTACAAGGGAATACAATTCCTGATTTGTCTCTGTATTTCCCGAAGCATCATCTTTATAGAGAAAAGATACCTTTTCTGATTTTAAATCACCTGTAGTTGAAATATTATCAAGCAAAAATCCCCCATTTTTATTCAAAAAATCATTGAGAAGTTGTTTTCGTGCCGGAGCAAGAGATTCGGAGGATAGATCGGCATTTTGCTTTTTTTTGAGTTCTTCTGCAATCTGCATTTTCGCCTTTTGATTTTTGATACGCTCGACCAACTCAATATCTTCATTGATTCGATTGGCGAGTTGCTTCTTTTTTCGTGCATTAATATTTCCATTGACGACAATATTTCCATTACGATTTTCCGCAAAAGTAATTTTCTTTGTTTCCTCACCCAATCCGGTCTCTTTGAAAAGGCTGTTGAAAATTCGTGTCAACTCATCTGATTCTTTGGCAATCGCGTCATCAAGCGATTGAAGAAAAGCAACCTTGTCGTTTGTTGTACCTTTCAAGCCCAACAGACGTCCGAAAGAGACAAAAGAATCTCCGTTATCACCATTACCGGAAAAAAGTTTCAAAGAAACATCGAGATTTACCGTTTCGGTTGCTAATAACTCTTTGGCATTATACGTAATATAATTTGTTCCCTTCTGCGAAATAGAAATACTATCCGAAACGAATTCGTTTTCTTTGCCTTTGGAATTTTTCGATAGGGAATCTGTCTGTGAATTTTTTTTGAGAAAGTTAGAATAAGATGAATAATTTCCTGAAAACATCGTTTGAATGGAACTCATATATTTTTCCAATTGCAAGAGGAATTATAGTAACAGTTCAGATTCCAACATAGACTATCTTTATATTTATCGTCAAAATGTGAACTGAAATAAAAATTTTCTGATTCTACTGGATTCGGTATTTCCCAACGGAATCGTTCATAGACAATCATCAGGTGGGCGACATTTTGCTAAAAGGTCGCGTCGGCGTTAGCCGACTGTGAATCAGATTAACAGCGGCAATTTGTATTACCTTCCGTTTTAGAGTCAATTTCAGACTCAACCGGCGCAACCGCCCAGCGGGCGGATCGCCCACCTCTTTTCGCGAATTTCCGTGATTTTCGCGTTTAGAAAATTAACGTTTAATCTTGCAACCCCATAACATTGTCCATAGAATAGAATCCCGGTTTTTTTCCGAACAAAAATTGAGCGGCATCTAAAGCTCCTTGAGCGTAACAATCACGGTTGGACGCTTTAACCGTGATTTCAAGCGTTTCTCCCAACAAACCAAACATAATAGTGTGTTCTCCGGGATTGTCGCCAATACGAACAGAATGAAATCCAATTTCATTGCGGGAACGTTTGCCAATAGTGCCGCTCCGACCATGCTGAAAGTGGGTATTTCCCATTTCTTCGGAAATAATCGTGCCGAATTTTATTGCCGTACCGCTCGGAGCATCAACCTTAAACCGATGGTGTTTTTCAAGAATTTCCACATCGGTATCTTTATTTTTGAGAGTTCGGGCGGTTAGTTTGCAAAGTTTCATCGCCAAGTTCACCGTCCTACTCATACTCGGCGAATACAGAACCGGTATGTTTTTCGCCGCAAGATTAAGCCGGTTGTACTGCTCCGGCGTAATACCGGTTGTCGCAAAAACCAACGCCGTATCGCGTTCAAGACAATTTCGAATCAATGTTTCCGTACATTCCGGCGACGAAAAATCAATCATAACATCGACTTTTTGTTCCCAATCGGTCGTGATCGGAACTCCAATAGGTGTTATTCCCGCTGTCTCTCCCGCGTCAAAACCAATTCGAGAATGTGTTGCCGTTTCAACCGCAGCAACAATTTCAAATATCTCATTCGCCGCCGCCAATGCAACAACCCGTTGCCCCATGCGACCACCAACTCCGTTAATACCAATTCGTATCATAATAGTTAATAGTTAATAATGAATAGTTTATTGTGAAAAATCTGTGAAAATCCCTCAAATTTGTGTTATCTGTATGCCAAAGGTTTTAATAATTCAAGGATTTCCGGTGCATTGAGCGAATGAACAATCAATTGAGCGGCACTAAAATCACCGCCTTGATTATGCTTCGCGAGAACTACCACAGGAAATGCTCCGGCATTTCGTGCCGCCTGACTTCCGGCAACACTGTCTTCAAGAACAAGCATTTCCTGAGGTTGAACACCAAACAAATCAGCCGCTTTCAAATAAATTTCCGGGTCAGGTTTGCCCTTCGTAATATTTTCGGCAGTCAACACAAAATCAAATCGTTTTGCCAAATTTTTTCGCCGAAGAACTTCAAACACAATCCGCTCCGCACTACTCGTACAAATCCCTTTGGGAATAGGACAACTTTCCAGATGTTTCAACAACTCAAAAAGTCCCGGCATGACGGAAAAACCATCGTCAAGAAATTGTAAGAAAAA
>JAISBG010000272.1 GCA_031266315.1 Planctomycetaceae bacterium
TTAAAAAAAATGTTGTGAAATTAGTTGTTTTCATAATGAGGTCTCTTTAATTTTTGGGATTGATCTGAAAAACCGAATAGCCCGATAAGGCTTTATTTCGATAACCGCAAGTCTTTGACTTGCGGTTACGAACCAACGAAATCGCTACCTGAAAGGCAGAATTTTGACTCGTTACTGTATTAAGTTCTGCCTTTCAGATAGACGGTTGTTTCCTTCGCTGGAAAATTATTCGATACGGATATTGCGATACCATGCTTCGCTGGGATTGCCGGAATGAATTTGTAAGCCGATAATACCTTTGCGGGGAATATTTTCGTCTGTTTCGGTATATTCAATTGTTTGGATTCCGTTCAGCGAAATTTTGATGGTGTTACCTTTGCAAACAATTTCAAGTTCATTCCAATCGTCTTTTCGGAAAATCGGTTTGACGATTTCCGCGTCTGCTTCGGCAAGGAATTTGTTACGGCGTGATTCGTCGTAGAGGCTTCCCCAGAATTTGAACGTGTTTGTCATGTCCGCCTGATAACCGGCAACTTCGTTGGCGTTTTTCTCATTTTGCGGAAGGCGTTGTGAACGGAATTGAACTCCGGCGTTGGCTCCCTCACCAATCACTTTCACTTCCAACCGGAGCGTAAAATCCTCATATTCCTGCTTTGTTGTGATAAATTCGTTACGCGGAATCTTTTCTTTAAACGTTCCGCCCACAATAGCAGCATTTTCGATACGGAACCATTGGGCATTTTCGTTGTTGCGAAATTCCCAATTTTCGTACGTTTTGCCGTCAAACAGAGGAGTTCCCCTTACAATTCGCGAGAAACGCTCCAACGTTTCCTGCGCTAATTGTTTATCTTCGTCTCGTTTGGCAAGAGACAACGCTTTTTTGCTCATTTCCACTTTCTCGTCAACCGCAATTCCCATTTGACGGATAACGCGGATATAACCGCGAAGCGTGCGAACCTGATACTTTGTTCCTGCCGGGAATTTTTGTGCAAGATCAAACAAAAACGGCGCAACATCTGGAGTTGTCCAACGTCCCAAAATATCTGTTGCTTTATCCCGCACGGCATCATGCGGAGTTGCCAACGCTGCCGCAGCAACCACCTTAACCGCTTGCTCTCCGCCAAGTGAAAATAAAAGTTCCATGAAAAAGACCTGATTTTCCGTTTCAGAAATTCCCGTACCAGCCGTTTTCAGTTTTTTCTCAATAACGGCAATACTCGCGTTACGGTCAGGCATTTTTCGACACACTGTTTTGAGTGCGTCGCGAAGGACATCCAATTCCGTTACAGGCATTTGTTTTTCAACGGCAGTCTGAAACGAAATTAACAACCGTTCAAAATCATTGGTTGTCGGAACAATCGCTTGAGCAAAGGTCTGGTAAGCGGCGAGGCGTATTTCCGTATCTGAATCATTAAATAACACTGTAACTTTTTGAGCCGCTTCCGCAATGTGTCGTTCGCCAATCACGTACAATGCCGCAAGACGAACCGCCTTTTCTTTGGAATCGAGAATTTTAATAATTGTCGCATTAAAATCCGCTCCTTGAATCAGTCCGAGACTGGCTTTTCCGACATCGGCAAGATTTTTGTCCGAAGAACTCACCGCATGAAGAATCGCGTCAAGTCCCCGAAAATCACTAATTCGACCCAACGTTTTTACAGCGGCAATTTTTGTAATCGGTTCATCTCCTTGCGCAAATTCAATTAGTTCGGGAACAACCGCCGCATCTTTTCGACTGCCAATCACTTCAAGTAGTGTTGCCTTTTTTTCGTTGGAAAGTGAGCCGAAATGTTCAATAATCAACCGGCTTGTTTGCGGTGATTTCAATTGATTCGCAAGATCAAGAACAGTTTTCCATTGGGAATCGTCCTTCTTTTTTAGAAGATCAATAAATTGTTGCAAATATTTTTCCTCGTCAAGCAGAATTTTTGTACGAAGCACAACATTTTTAACCGAATCGGGAACTGTATCAAAATCAATCAATTTTTGACACAAATTGACAGCGTCTTCTTTTTTATTTGTTTCGGTAAGTCGTTCAACCGCGAACAGTGCCGCGTTTGCGGCGGTAGATGTTTTTTGCGGGTCGGATAAATAATCGGAAATTGTTTTCACTGCGTTTGGTGTTGCAATCTTTCCGAGTGCGGTTAAAGCAAGGTCGGCAACGAGCATGTCCGTATTTCCTGCTAGCTTTGTCAACACTTCAACCGATTTTTCGTCACGAATTGAAGCGAGTGATTCGATTACACCGGCAAGGTTTTTTCCTTGCAATGTTTCGAGTGATTCGCGCAACGCCGCAATTCCGGCATCACCGGGAATATTGATCAGGTTCGTGCGGACAACCGTGTTGAGGTGATCGTCGGCAAGCAGTTTTTTCAAAATCGGTACAGCCGCTTCTGTTCCGGTTTGCGTCAATTGTAACACCGCCATAGCAACATCATGAATTTGGGCGTTTTCCGGTTTTTCTGTTTCGAAATACTTTTGCAGTATTTCCGTATTCTTTTTCGTTTCCTCCGGCGATGCCGTTCCTTGAGATTGCGCGTAAAGCGGCAAACCGCAAAACATCAGGACAACTGCCAAAGTTAATAGTGTACGTGAAATGGAATTTTTAGTTTTCATTGAAATATTTAGTTGGTTGTAATTGGTTAGGAATCATGCGTGAATAATTATTACATAAAATGCTCTAAAAACCTTTACAAGATTATTTTTGACAGGATATACATGATTTACCGGATTTTATTTGATTTTTGTCCTGTAAATTCTGTAAATCCTGTCAAAAAAATAGATTTTTAGAAGTTACTTAAAATGCGATTGTTCTGTGTCAATCCTTTCAATCTGTCACATCTGTGTGCTTTTTTAGTACGCAGATGACGCAGATTTGAAAGGATTCTGTTACACGATCCATGGTTCGCGCCATGCGCGGGTTTTCATTCGGTTGGCTTGGTCGTCGTTGAGGAAGGTATCCGTTTTCGGATCAAAATTGAGTTCCCGTTTCAACAACCAAGACAGCGCGGAAGCATGGCAAGCGATATGTGAGCTGCAAATCACATCGGCGTTACAGGTTGGTTGTTCGCGAGTCTTGACGCAATCGAAAAAGTTACGAATATGAGTAAGCGGGTCTTCGCCGTGAGTGCCGCCGTTGCGACCGCCGTAGGTTGCGAAATCTTGCCCCAATTCACCGCGTAACGAATCGGGGAAAACGGCAATCCGTCCGCTGTCTCCGGTTTCAATCCAGCCGTCTTCGCCTTCAAAACGAACAGCACAATTACCCAGCCCCATCCAACCGTCCGGACGCATCACAAGTTTGACACCGTTTTCATAAATACCGTACAGCCGATCGCCTTCCGCCCAATATTTAACCGGAGCGGAACCGTCGGCATTGACTGCCCATTGACAAAGGTCAACCGTATGAGCCCCCCAGTCGTGATGTTTTGCGCCGGAATCAAAATCATAATGAGCCCGCCATTGACTTTTTATAACATAATCACTGTTGTACGGTCGCCAAGGAGAGGGACCAAGCCAAAGGTCCCAGTCGATATGTTCGCGGTCTGGTTGCGGTTGGGCGGGAAGCCAATCGTAACGAACATTCAAATAATAAATCGCGGCATGAACTTCTTTGAGTTTGCCAAGTTTTCCGTTACGGGCAAGGTCGCAGGCGAACTTGAAATTCCCAAGACTACGGCGTTGTGTTCCGCCTTGAAAGATAGTGCCGTATCGTTTCATAGATGCCGCGAGTTGACGGCAAAGATCAATTGTAATAGCGCACGGTTTTTCCGAATACACATCTTTACCAGCTTGCGCCGCATAAATGGAAGCGTGAGCGTGCCAACGGTCTCCGGTCGCAACCAATACCGTATCAATATCTTTTCGGTCGAGTAGTTCGCGGAAATCGCGGTAAGTGGAAATATCGTTCACTTTGAAATCTTTTGTAATCCATTCTTTCGCGGCATTTCGCCGGTCAGCCTGAACTTCCGCGATAGCGAGAAATTGGACATCCGGTTGACGTAACATTCGCTGCAAATCATGCCGCCCGCGACTTCCAACACCGATAACTCCGAGCGTAATTTTGTTACTAGGAGCGATTCCGCCGTCAAGTCCGAGAACTTTCGCCGGCAAAACAACAGGAGCCGCACATAAAACAGCACCCGATGAAACTGTTTTCAAAAAATGACGACGTGAGAATTTTGATTGATTCATAAAAACCTCTACTTTTAAAGTGTTAAAATCTGATACCAATCTGATTTGATATCGTTTCGAGAAACATTGTATCTCAAATACAGCGAAAACACAACAAGGCAACATCCTATCTGCAACACTGATTCCTATCTATTTTGATACAGGATTGGATTGTAATTCAAGCGGGAAGGAGTTTTTGCCGGCTTTGACTTCAATGACAAACGGGGTTGTTTTTTCGTTGACGTAAAGTAACGGAATCGACTCCACATTTTCAATTTCCGGATAGGTCTCACCGGTATTAGGGTTCGTGAAATTCCGTCCGGTTGGTTTTTCTTT
>JAISBG010000108.1 GCA_031266315.1 Planctomycetaceae bacterium
AAAACTAAGACGCACAAGGTAAACGGTGCGCTATGTTTCCTAAAATGTTTACCAACCAAAGTTTATGTTTCCCTTAATTTTCTCTTTTTTACCGAAAGGACAGATTAAATGTTCACTCAATTTACATTGACCCGATTTACGTTTCGTATTTTGGTTCTCCTCATTATTGTTGCTTTATTTGTTCCATGTTCATTGGCACAATCCGACAAAGACAAAGAGGAAACCGTTACACAAACTGTTACGCCGACAGCAGATTCAAAACCTGATGAAAGCAAAAGTTGGGCAACCTTAGGACGGCTCTATGTTGTTCTTGTAACCGACGACAAACTAGATGGAATTTCCGGTCAGGTTGCTTTGAAAAACAGTGAAGTGATTGAAGCATTGTTTCAAAACAACATTGCTCCCGGTGCTTTTGCTGTAATTAAAATTCCTGCTGAACAGATCACTCGTCAAACCATTTTTTCGGTCATTTCCAATTTGCCGATCAAACCACAAGATGCGATTTGTTTGTATTTTGCGGGAAAAGGAAAATTGGACAGAAAATACGGTACTTTTTTTGAATTAAACAAAGAGAAGGAAGAGTTGTACCGCTCCGAATTACGATCCGCTCTTGCCAAAAAGAATTGCCGATTAAATGTTCTGATTTCTGATTTTTGCGACGGAAAGGAAATTCCCGTAAAACCGGAACCCCAACCTGAACCAGAATCGAAACCGGAAACGGCGGAAAATACTGAACAGAAAAAGCCGGAAGAAAAACCGGAAGAACCGAAAAAAGCACCGGAACCTGATACCGAAAAACAGGAAACAGCACAGGTTGAAACCGCAAAACCGGAAGTTACAACAACATCGAAAGAAGGTAAAACCGCACCGTTATTTTTCTCGTTGTTTTTCCAAAGTACCGGAGTTGTGGACATTACTTCGTCGAGTTTGAATCAACAATCGTTACCTTCCGACAAAGGAACCGGCTGTTTTACGGAGGCTTTTTCCGGTATTCTTGATACGAATAAAAACAAAAGTTTATCTTGGTTCCGGTTATTTCCGTACATTGCTCGCGGGACGGGATTGGTTTTTGAAAATATTTATGTTGACGGAGCTGTTTTCAGCGGACTGAAACAAGTTTCACAATCGCCGGTTCTGCTTACTCTTGGGCAGGAGAATTATAGTCCCGATATTTTTTCGGAAGTTTATCCTCGCGGCAACGATTTTGATTCACTAATTCCGGGTGTTACGGATAAAGAAATCGCGTTAACCGATGAGGCTCGAAAAACGATTACCAAACTGGTTTTGGAAACGTTTAATGTGATTCGTCCGCAGAATGATCAGGAAAAAGGAACACATGAAGACTTTACGGCTCTTGATCCGGACAACACGGTCAACGGTCTTGAAGGCAATCCGTTTTCGACGGTACTTCCTTCACTGAGAGCCAATCGTCCCGAACCAACAGCAACACCTTCAACGACGACAACCTCTTCATCAGAAGAAAAGGTAAAATTTGGAGTTCGAGCCGCGAACAATAACGGCGATGGAGTGGTGATTACGGATATTCGCAACAAATATCCCGGAGCAAAAGCCGGTTTGGAAGTTGGCGATGTTATCCTGACAATTGACGGCAAAAAAATAACGTCTGAAAAAGAATATTCAGATGCTATTGATGCTGCTGGTCGGGAAATGAAATTGGTCGTCCGCAACAAAAGATTCGGCAACACAAGCACTATTATTGTTCCGCTAACTGCTCCATAATTAGTTGACAATAATTGATTACGGATAGTTGAATAATGCAACGATAAGACCCCAAAGCGGATAATTATAAGGTGAGCGACTTTTCAGCAAAATATCACTCACCTTATGGTTATCCGCTTTGAGCAAAGATTCCGCTGGAATATTACCATTTTAGTAAAATATTCCAGCGGAATTTTCGTTAAATAAGGTAGGTAACCTTTCGCTATTTGCTAAAAGGTTGCGTTGGCGTACTCGCCGATAGTGAATCAGATTAATGATGGCAAAATGAAAACTCAACCGGCGCGACCCTTCAGCGAAGGGATCGCCCACCTATTTTCGCCGACAGTGAATCAGATTAACGGCAGCAAAATGATAACTCAACCGGCGCGACCCTTCAGCGAAGGGATCGCCCACCTATTTTCGCCGACAGTGAATCAAATTAACGGCGGCAAAATGATGACTCAACCGGCGCGACCCTTCAGCGAAGGGATTGCCCTCCCAATTTCGCCTTAATTTTTTTCCGTCCTGAATGGCAGCACGGTGAATAGTTCTATTTCTCTCGCCAAACTGTCAATTTGGCAGATATTCGGCTTTGGGGAAAAACGGAAGTTCTTGTTTTTACTGGAGTTGTGATAAGTTGTTCTTTGGCACAAAACTTGCATTTGTTATCGGATAAAATTGTATGTACTGCCAGAGTGGAGGAAAACGGAACAGGAATGGAATTGTCTGTTAATTACCTAAATTATCCGTTTCTCCGCCCCTGATATCTGATCCCTTCAAACAAAGGAGTTACAGAACGTGTCCAAGAAAATGTCATTCGATGACGCCGCCCGACAACCATTGGCGGTCGGTGTCTCTAAATTAACCCGGGCTGTCAAAAGTACCTTGGGTCCGCGAGGTCGGAATGCTGTCCTCGATAAAGGTTGGGG
>JAISBG010000135.1 GCA_031266315.1 Planctomycetaceae bacterium
AGGTCTTCGACCTGCGGTAGTATCGCGATAAAAAACCCGCCGCCTGAAAGGCGGGATTTTAAATAATAGCGGCAACGGGTTAAAATCCTGCCTTTCAGGCAGTGGTCTCTTTGGTTCACTGCCGCAGGTCGCTGACCTGCGGTTATGAAAATACTGCCTTTCAGGCAGAGAAAAAAATACTACTGAATAGTTACCTATTAACTAAAATAGATGATTATTTTTACAGAGATACACGAGACGGTTGGTTTGAATCCGGTTCAACTTCAGATTGTTCGGGAATCGTTGCGTAACGAAGGACGGCTGCAATCGGTTTTGCCGGCACTGGGAGTGCGGACGGAGGAAAAAGCGTATCAGGAACTTGCGGCAACACTTCGTTTGCGGTTTGTTGATCTTGCCAAAAGTCAGATTGAACATTCCGTTCTGGACGGATTTTCCGCGAAACTGGTTCATCGTTACAACATTTTTCCGGTTGGAATTGACGAAGACGGTTCGCTTTTGATTGCCACGTCGAACCCGTTGGAATTGCACGCCATGGACGCCGTAACCGCCGCAACCGGTCAACCGGTTGTTCCGGTCGTGGCGTTGCCGACAGAACTCGGCAAACTCATTAAGTCGCATCTTGGTGTTGGGGCGGAAACAATTGACGGTCTCATGGCGCAAGTCGCCGAAGATAATGTCGAAGTTCTTGACGAAATCGAATGGGACCAAAGCGGCGATGCTCAACTTGCTCAGGAAGCGTCAGTGGTTCGGCTTGTCAACGAAATTCTAACCGAAGCGGTTGAAGTGCGGGCAAGCGATATTCATATCGAAGCCCAAGAATCCGGTATGAAGATTCGGTACAGAGTTGACGGTGTTCTCCAAACACAACCAATGCCGCCGGAAATCAATCGTTTTCAGTCGGCGATTGTCAGTCGGCTTAAAATTATGGCGCATCTGAATATTGCCGAGAAACGGATTCCGCAGGACGGACGAATCAAACTAAAAGTGTCCGGTCGTGAAATTGATTTGCGGCTTTCGATCATTCCCATGCTGCATGGTGAAGGGATTGTCATGCGTATTCTCGACAAAGACCGAATGGATTTCACGCTTCGCGGTGTCGGAATGGACGAAGATATTTACGTACAATTCCTCAAACTTATTAAGCAGCCGCACGGAATTATTCTCGTAACCGGTCCCACCGGTTCCGGTAAAACGACAACACTTTACAGTGCGCTTAACGAAATCAAAGATGAAGCGACCAAAATTATTACAACCGAAGACCCGATTGAATATCAACTGGACGGAATCAATCAAATTCAAGTTCATACCAAAGTCGGATTAACATTTGCGGCGAGTCTTCGGGCGATTTTGCGGCATGATCCTGATGTGGTGTTGGTTGGTGAAATCCGCGATTTGGAAACAGCGGAAAACGCAATTCAAGCATCACTGACCGGGCATTTGGTTTTCAGTACGCTGCACACCAATGACGCCGCCGGAGCGTTTACGCGAATGGTGGACATGGGAGTGGAACCGTTCCTGATCGGAACAACAGTTGAAGGAATTATGGCGCAACGATTAGTGCGGCGGCTTTGTCCGCATTGCAAGGAAAAATTTGAACCGATTCCGTCCGAAATTCCGAGTGATTTTCCGTATCAAAAGATGTTGAATGAAAACATTGCGATTTATCGTCCGATTGGTTGTCGGGAATGTCGTCATACTGGTTATTCGGGTCGGATTGCTCTTTACGAATTGCTGATGGCGACGGAAGATATTCGTCTTATGGCGAGTATGGGTCGGCAATCGCACGAAATTAAGAAAGCCGCCCGAAATTCAGGAATGATGACGCTCCGCGAAAACGGATGGCGAAAAGTCTTGGACGGAATTACGTCCATCGACGAAGTAATCCGAATGGCAAAAGAAGATTAAAAATAGACCTTTTCTCTAACCTTTTTGTAGAGTCAATTCTTGTTTTGTGATAGCGCAGATAAGAGTTGTCCGAATGTTGTGTCTTTTCCATCGATTTCGGTATTTGTCTTTTAAGATACGGAATGTTTTAATAGTTCGATTGACGTGTTCAATGGCGACTCGCTCTCTTGCCAATCGGCAATTATACGCTTTTTCCAATTCTAATAATTCCCCTCCTCTTGGTTTCTTAATTGGTATTTTGCTTTTCGCGTGTAATCCTTCTATTCCTTGGTATCCGCAGTCTCCTTCTACTAAAATATCTTCCCAAATACTATCCCTATATCGTCTTTGAACAGTTGAAAATCATGAACTCTTCCCTCTGCCTGAGCGAGACAAATAATTGTCAATAAATAAAGATAATAAATTAATGACGTTTTTTAGAAGTTACTAAAGGTTATTTTTACGAATTTATCAACTATTTTTCTAAAAACATTGAAAAAAGGTCAAACTGCTATTGACTCGTTTTTGACGTGCAGATGAAAATAATAGAAACAAAAAATAATTAAAAAATATGTTTTTTGTTTCAAATACATGTGTCAATAGCAATTTGATGAATTTTCGGAACTTTTTTCAAAAAAATTCATAGGGACTTGGAACTTGTTTCCATAAAATCATGAAATATTCGGGATAGATACTTTACTGTCGTTTTATTTTGTAAAATTCAAGCACTGCCCGAATTTTTTTGTTTTTTACAGTCTCATCAATATTCGCAAAATCATTTTTTGAAACTATATTTTGCAGTATTTCACGTTGCTCTTCATTAAGTAAATTAAATTGCTTCCACCATTGTTGTGTCAAATTGTCCTTATACTTAAAACGATAAATGATAAACGCTTCCGGCATCCATAGAATTTTATGAAACTCGTCAAGATTACGTCCAAATGCTTCTTCAAAAAAAGTCTTACCACGTCCGATTTTGCCTTTTGTTGCATTGAGAACAGCTTGCACTGCCCGAATAAA
>JAISBG010000174.1 GCA_031266315.1 Planctomycetaceae bacterium
CTTGCAGTGAGTACATCAATGACCGCCGTATGGGGGAAATCCACATGTACGGTGGGAAGAGGGAAGAGGAGACAAAACACGTCCCTCTTCTACTCTACTTGAGAACACTTCGACAAAACTATGACCAAAACTCCCCGTCTCGTGCGTAACATAAGTTAGATAACTATTAATTATTAACGATTAACCATTAATTAAAACACGCTCATGTCAGAAAAAACGATTTTTAAACGAATTATTGATAAGGAAATTCCGGCACAGATTGTTTATGAGGACGATCTCTGCATGGCGTTCAACGATGTTAATCCTCAAGCTCCGGTTCATATTCTGTTGATTCCGAAAAAAGAAATCGCTTCAACAGATCAATTAACGGAAGAGGATACTCCATTGTTGGGACATCTTTACGGGGTACTTCGCAAATTGGTTAAAGAATTTAATTTGCAAGATGGTTATCGTGTGGTAACGAATTGCGGTCAGAATGGCGGACAAACCGTTTATCATTTACATTTTCACCTGCTTGGCGGTCGTCCGCTCCTTTGGCCTCCGGGTTAAACAAAAATCAGGTTCTACTGCGTAAGTTATAAAATTGGGCATCTCTAAAATGTATTTTTAGAGATGCCCTTACTTTATTTAACGAAAATTCTCTGAATAATTACTCACATTTCAGTTTGGATAAAATAATTAATTTATAACGATTTTCAGGTTTTTACCGATTTTTATTGCTCTGATGAAATTTTTTAGCCGATTAAAGAACGATGAGATTGGTTTTGTTTAGACAAAGATTCATTTGTTTTTGGAGGAGTGAAAACATGATGTTTTCAAAATTGAGGCGTTCTTTTTTAGGTTTTGGAATTATATCTCTTTTTGTTGTAATAGTTTACAGCAATCAAACCGCCGGACGAATAATCGGGCAAAATATTGAGCAAAAAACTGATCAAAAAATTCTCGAAGCCTCCGAAACTGTCCGGCTTTACGAACAAATCGCCAACATCAATCGTGTTCCGGTGATTACATGTATTGACCTTGAAAAAACGGGACGCCTTTTGGCTGTCGGCGGCGATGATTGTATTGTCCGGCTTTGGGACGTGCAGGCAAAAGGTTTTATCCGCGAATTGCAGGAACATCTTGATTGGGTTCGCGGTCTTACGTTCAACCCCGACCAGTCCCGTTTGGCAACTATCGGGCAAGATGGACAAATCAAATTGTGGGATGTTCAGAGCGGTACTTTGGTACGTTCGTTAAAAGGTTCGGTACGCGGAACACAAAAAATTCTGTTTCACCCCAACGGTTCCCAATTCGCTGTCTGCGGATTTGAAAAAAATGTTCGGATTTATGACGCGGCAACCGGTAATTTGCTGAAAACATTGGAAACACACGGAACAAGTAATAAAGCAATCGCTTTTTCACCGGACGGTTCTCTTTTGGCAGTCGGCGGACGAACCGGAGTCATTCGGGTTTGGCAAACTTCGGATTATCAACAACTTACCGATTTAAAAAGCGATGGACGACGTGTTCACACGGTGGCATTTTCACCGGATAGTTCCCAGTTGGCTTCCGGCGGCGAAAGTCCGTTTATTACGATTTGGAAACCGACAGACGGGACATTGCTGCAAAATCTTCAGGAACGCCCCGGTAAAACGTTTTCTTTGGTATTTTGCGGTAAAACACTGCTTGCTTCCGGCGAAAGTGATAACGCTATACGTATTTGGGATATTACGCAAAACCGGAATATCCTGACCCTTCTTGGACATACCGGAACCATTTCGACGATGATTTATGAAGCAACATCGAACCGGTTGATTTCCGGCAGTTTTGATACTTCACTGCGATTCTGGACGTTACCGGCTGATTCTGCACCGATTCAACAGATCACGGCAACACCGTCAACCACTGTTCCGGCTAAATCGGCAGAACCGATTCCGGCGTTGGAATTGGAATTACCGGCAACACCGTCACCGTTTGCCGAACCATTCAAGTTGGCAACACCGGAAACTCCAATCGCCTTTTAACCAATTCAATTTATTAATCAATCAATCAATACCGAATCAATATTGTTAATAAATGTTGCGTTAATAGATACTGTTAATAATGAATAATCACTGTCCAATAATATTGTTGCAAAATAAAATATTTTAGAATTGAAATTAGAATTGATTGTAATTTAGAAAAGGTTTTGATTTCAGACCATCTCCCCTTTAGCGAAAACATGGAGGTTTTCAGTGGGTTTTTTCGATCATATTTTCGGTAATACCACTTCGGTCAAGGAAACATTCAAACGCCGCCAATCACTTCGGCAACGGATTTGCCGTATCGAAGAGGTGGAGTCGCGTGAACTTCTTTCCGCAACGCCATACACTGCGCCTGATCCGATCAATGTCGGTATTGTTTATCACGAAGATTATTACGAAGGTCTCAACGACGATGAAGGCGATGCCGGCGGTGATACATTTATTATTTCGTGGAACGGCGGTGCGGACGGAACCACACTTGACAAAGTGATTATTGATCTGAACAAAAATTCCGCCTATCCCAATTCGTCAAGTGTTCATTTCAACATTGCGGAAAAATTCCAAACCGCGACGGAACTTATTACAATTTCGACGCGGATATTGATGACAACGACGATAATGAAATTATTGTCAAATCGGCGGTTGTTTCTAACGACAGTAAATTTT
This sequence comes from Planctomycetaceae bacterium, assembly GCA_031266315.1. GTDB lineage: Bacteria > Planctomycetota > Planctomycetia > Pirellulales > Thermoguttaceae > WRKP01. The sequence continues at coordinate 2,673 of JAISBG010000174.1, forward strand.
TGACACTTGAATTTGACGGTTTTACTGCTGACAAGAAATTCTATTTCAAAATTGATGTTGACGAAATCAGCGGTGAAATACAACCGACGGTTGACCGGTTGGTTTCAGGAAACGAAATGGAAGGTTCCCATTTCACCGGATTTTTTTCTGCTACAGATTACGAAAATAGTGAATTTGATTTCAAACTGCTTAATTATTACGATATTAAGGACACGAATCTCGAATTGCCGCCGGACGCTTTTTATGATACAACCGATGATCATGATAACACCGCCGGAGCGATAGGAACTTTGGAGGTTCAAAAACCGTTGTCCGGTTCTATTTCCGGTTACGTTTATGAAGACAACAATAACGACGGCTTCTATGATTCGGCAGATGAAAACGGAATTGCCGGAGTTTGGCTGGAGTTATTCATTTTAAATTCCGGCAATCAGTACGTAACAACCGGACAAAAAGTTCAGACGGATTCAACCGGTTTTTATTGTTTTGAAAATGTCGAGGGAGGACGAACCTATAAGGTAGTTGAAACGCAGCCGGAACAATATTCGGACGGAATTGATACACCGGGAATGATTGACAATGAGCCGGTTGGAAATGCGGTTCCGCCGGACGAACTTACGGATATTCATATCGGTGCCAACGAACACGGGGTTCAATATAATTTCGGTGAATTAAAACGGTCATCGCTTCAAGGTTACGTTTATCACGACCGTAACGGTAACGGAATTCGTAACGAGGGGGAAGAAGGGATTGCCGGAGTTAAAATTCAACTTCAGGTTTTGAACGATTGGGGTGCGTACGAAAATGTTGCCGGTGCGGACGGTACAACCGATGCGAATGGTCAATATTTGTTCGGAAATCTTGACCCGTTCAAAACATATCGTGTTATGGAAACGCAACCGGACGGTTGGATGGACGGCAAAGACAGTGCCGGAATGATTAACGGTGTTACGGATACGGTTAGCGATGTTCTGCAGGACGATAAAATCAGTAACATTTATCTGCGTTTCGATGAACACGGTACGGAATACAATTTCGGCGAATACAAACCGGGGTCAATTTCCGGTAACGTTTATGAAGACAACAATAACAACGGGAATCATGATCCGAATGAACCGGGAATTGACGGTGTTACGATTTATCTTTGTGTTATTGATGAAAACGGAGATCAGAAAAATATTGCGAAGACGGTAACACATGACGGCGGAAAATATTCTTTCGACGGATTGCTTGAACCGGGTAAAATTTATTGTCTCACCGAAGAAAATCCCGACGATTATTGTGACGGAATCAATTCTATCGGAACTGTTGACGGTGAAAAGATTGGCGAGTTTAAATCGGACAATCCCGATGCCATGACGAATATTACGGTTGGTTCGGGACAACAAGGAATTGAGTACAATTTTGCGGAAAACCAACGCGGAAGTCTTAGCGGTCACGTTTATGAAGATGCGAACCAAAACGGACAAAGAGATTACGGTGAAACAGGAATTGCCAATGCCGTATTGACCTTGTGGGTTTGGGATTCGGCGAGTAACCAATATATTCAAACGAGTAAAACCGCAACAACAAATGCTAATGGTTATTATGAATTTACCGGATTATGTCCGTTCAAAAATTATCGAATTTCCGAAACACAACCGGCGAATTATGAGGACGGGCAGGAAACCGTCGGTTCGTTGGGCGGCGATAAAACAAGTAATGATGTGATTTCCAATATTGTGTTACCGCCGGGCGGAACAGGAACCGGTTACAATTTCGGCGAATTGAAACCAACATCGCCGGAACCCGGAAAAGGTTCTTTGAGCGGTTACGTTTATATTGACGCGAATAAAAACGGTTTAAAAGATTCAACGGAAGATTTAATAGAACAAGGTATCGGCGGTGTTACACTTAGTCTCTATCAATTGCTAAATGGTTCCTACGTCAACACTGGTAAAACTGCAACAACCAATTCAGACGGTTATTATATTTTCCAAAATCTTGATTCTAATCAAACGTATCGAATTACCGAAACGCAACCAACGGCTT
>JAISBG010000278.1 GCA_031266315.1 Planctomycetaceae bacterium
CAGAATAGTCAAATAATTGGAATATTTCTAGGCAATCATCAGGCGAACGACAAAGATAGAATAGATAGGTGGGCAACCGTTCGCTGAACGGTTGCGTCAGCAATAGCCGACAGTGAACTCGATTAACGATGGCAAATGGTATTGCCTTCCGTTTGGGGTGAATAACAAACCAACCGGCGCAACCGCCTAGCGGGCAGATTGCCCACCTTTTCTCACACTATTTGATAATATTGCTTTTCTACCGCAATAATTTTCTCAAAGTCCGAACAGCGGCATTGGCGAGTTCGGCTTCGCCGCAGAGAATTAGATTTGCACCGCGTTGTTCTAGTTTGGCAATATTGCCGGTGTAACGGCAACGAGTCAGAATAATACAATGATCGTTCATTTTACGAACCGCCCCAATAATTTCTTCGGCAAAAAGATCGTCGGGAACCGCAATCGCCACTAACGTAACATGACGAACATCAGCAAGCCGCAACACCGCCGCATCAACAGCATTGCCAGAAATCGTGCGAAAACCATGTTGTGCATACGAATGTAAATTGACCGGATTCATATCAATTAAACCAACTTCAAAACCGGTTGTTTCCAAATACGTTGCAATTTGTCCGCCAACAGGACCAAGACCAACAACAATCGCTTTTTTCGACGCGTCTTCGGGAAATATCACACTGTGTTCGTCTTCTCCGCCGTGAACCGCGTGATGTTCGGGAGTGAGCCGCAACGCAACTTTAAGAAACACCGGCGTCAAAATTATTGATGTCAACGCAACAAAAAGAATCCGTTGATAGGTTTCATAATTGAACAGCCCCGACGCAACTCCTTGAGAAAGCAATACGAAGGAGAGTTCCCCTAGTTGCGACAAACCGAGTCCCATTCCAAGTGCCGCAACCCACGGAAGCCCCAACACCCGAAACGCCACTCCCGCCGCCAATGTTTTAACCGCCAGACAACCAAGTAACGCCCCAAGTGTTAAAACCGGAGTTGTGAACAAAATGGACGGGTCAAACAAAGCACCAAGCGAAACAAAAAAGATGGCGGAAAATGTTTCACGCATGGCAACTGTTACCGCTGTAATCTGGTTCGTCAAACGTGTTTCACTCAAAATAACTCCAGCCGCCAGTGTTCCCATCGTTCCCGGCAATTGGAGGCTAATCGCCGCACCCGAAACCGCAAGCAAAAGGAACATTGTAAAAAGAACAATAATCTCAACACTTTGCAATTCCAGCAAAAACGGAACCCCGTACTTACAGAACAATAATCGTACCAATACCACAAACGCAATAAAAATCGCCGAATCCAATCCCAACGAAACGAGTTGTGCCAATGTCCCGTTCCCTTCGCCGGAACCGGAAGCAAGTGCCGCCATAAGACTGACAAGAACCAAAAGCGGAACCACCGCAACATCTTGAAAAAGCAAAATAGCCACCGCACGTATCCCATGAAGTGAACCGACTTGCCCCATATCTTCAAGCGATTTGAAAACAAGAACCGTTGAACTCAAGGAAACCGCCGAACCAAGAACAAGACCAATCTTCCAATCTCCGCCAACGACCGGAAGAAACAACGTCAACGGAAGAATCACCCCAAGCATTTGAATAGAACCGCCCACAACAAAAAATCGCCAAAGTTTTGCTAATTCCGATGGCGAAAAATGAAGACCAATCGCAAACAACAATAAATTGGCTCCCAAATGGGCAAATTGATCAAGAACTTTGTGTTCGACTTCGTCCACTTTAATTTCGTTGGCGAGGTTTTCCAATTCGTGTTCTGCTTCTTCCAATCGCGGGTCTTTTTCCAGTCTGAAATCGGAAGGTTGGTTGGTTGGAGATTGGGAAGCGGTGAGAGATAATTGTTCGGTTTTTGTGGCTTTAACTTCAGTGGATTTTGTCGTAAGAATCCCAAGCATTCCGCTCCCAATCAATGCCCCAATAAGTAGATAGCCAACCACCATCGGCATACGCAAACGCCGACAAATCGTTCCGGCAATAAATCCGGCACAAAGTATAATCAGTAAATCAAAAAGAATCTGATGAATAATTCCCGTCTCGTCCATGATAAATGTTAGAAAATTAAAAAGTATTCCTTAACCGGTCAGCGTTTGGAAAACAAGGTTGAGTTGGAATGTCACCCCAACGCTTCTTAGTTGGTGTTGTTTTCTTTTTCACTACTCTTTTTGTGATGAATAAATGGAAATTCATACTTTCCATCATTAATGTCAATTCTGGAAAGTTCTTCTCTGAAACTTTCCGAGTTTTTGCGATAATATTCCATGCGTTCAGTCATTGACATGTGTTTCGTTTCTTCGTAATGCTTTTTTCGAACCTTACGAATCTCTTTCAAAACATCATATTTTTCTTTTATTTTCATTGTAGTTTTTCTTTGCTTATGACTGATTCTTTTGACTAATTCTTTAATCAATGTTGCCCATTTAAAACGAACTTGTCAAGGCTTGGACACCTAATACGGTAGAATCAGCTGTTTTTTAATCAATGCTGTTTTCCTTTTTATGATGTATGTATGGAAATTTGTACTTTTCGTCACTAAAGTCCATTTTTGAAAATTCCTCTTTGAACTTTTTATTTTTTTGACGATCATACTCCATACGTTCTGCCATTGACATGTGTTTCGTTTCTTCGTAATGCTTTTTTCGGATTTTACGAATCTCTTTCAAAACATCATATTTTTCTTTTATTTTCATTTTACTCTCCCTAAATAAACTAAATAAAGTTGTCTATAAACTCTTGTGGAGTACAGATTGTGATTGAACGATAATTGTATTTCAAATTACAAAGATTTAACTTTTGTATCTTTGATTGTTTTGCAATGTGTTTCCGGTTCCAACTAACAATGGCATCACATTCATAAACTGTTGCATAAGCAACGTGCATCAAATCGTCGATATGATTATCGGTTAAAACGCCTTCGATAACATATTTCCATGCAAGATTATTTGATCTATCATCATATGGAATCGTCATTACATTTAACGTGCTTAAAAAATAGAAAATTGCTTCTCTTTTGTTTGCTTTTGTCTCATTAATTTCGTTTTCAACAACTTCTGAAATGACAAGTTCGCAATTGTATTGGGTTACAACATCAAAAAATCTCCTTGTTATGATTCCCAGTGAAGAATCATCAAGCATCGAAATAACAGAAGTATCAAGATAAATTTTAAGTTTTTTCATTGTAGTTTTTCGTTGCTTATGACTAATTTTTTTGACTAATTCTTTAATCAATGGTGCCCATAAACATAACAACTTTTTTTGATTTTTTCAATAAGGTCTAAAAACATTTTGTAATATTTCAGTGGAATTTTGTTAAAAGTAGGCAATCATAAGGTAGGTAACCTTTCGCCGGAAAGGTTGTGTTGGCGACAGCCGACTTGTACCCTGTTTATGAACGGAAATTACTTACCAAAACGTTAGGAATACCTCAATCATCATCGTTTATCCGATTCACTGTCGGCTATCGCCGACGCGACCTTTTTAGCAAATAGCGAAAGGTTGCCCACCTACAAAAGGTTGCCCATCTGATG
>JAISBG010000236.1 GCA_031266315.1 Planctomycetaceae bacterium
TCCGGTCAGGTAACATATACAGACGGAACACCTGTGTATCCCGGAAAAGTATGTTTTACTGCAGGAAAAAATACTTTTTATGGTCAATTAAATAAGGAAGGACGTTATTCTGTCGGCGAATTCAAAGATGGTGAAGGAATTTCCGTTGGAAAATACGATGTCTGGGTTGCCGAAACCGGTTACGCTGTTGAAATTATCAAAAACGGTAAACCAACCGGTTTGTACGACTCCGTTGAACGTGTGTCCGCAAAATACACCAACCCCAATCCAGAATGTCCAAAATATGAACTTAAACGCGGCAGAGCAAAAACGTTTGATTTCATTGTCGAAAAACCGTAAATGATATTTACTGCCGTACAATGTTCATTATTTTCAAATGCAATGAGTATAATAGTGATTTCAACAATGTCCTTGACTGGTTCAGCGTAAAATCATGACTGTTGAAAGTAAAATTTATCCAACAACCTTAACCATTTTTACCCTAACTTAAACCATGTTAAAACACACAACTATTTTTTTTCTGTTCATTTTATTTTTTTCTGTTTCACTTATTGCTGAAGAAAACAATTCAAAGGCAAAAGAAGTAAGACCGAACATTTTGCTTGTGATTTCCGATGATCATAGTTATCCGCATGTTGGAATTTATGGTGATCCTAATGTCAAAACACCTAATTTGGATCGTTTTGCCGCCGAAGGAATAACGTTTCGCCGTGCTTATGTTACGGCTCCGCAGTGCGTACAATCGCGTGCCGGAATTTTCGCTGCCCGATCACAGGTTGGAATTGGTATGTCGAGATTTTCCGCTCCATTTCCTACTGAAATAAAATCGTTTCCGGAATATCTTCGTGATGCCGGTTTTTACACAGGACTTGCCGGACGAACTTATCACATGGAAGGCGAAGACGGATTGGGCGCACCGGTTCGTCAAGCCGATGGAACTTATGAATATAAACGGTTTGGTAATCGTTACGACTATGCTAAAAGTGCTTCCGGACAAGGATTGACTGGTATTAGTAACACTTTAAAACAGTTTTCGGAATTTCTTGATTTGGTACCAGAAGAGAAACCGTTTTTTCTGCAACTGTGTTTCCATGATCCTCACGCTCCGTACGATAATAAAGAAATTCCAGAACCAACGAATCCGGACAAACTTGTACTTCCATCATGGTGTCCCGATATTCCATTTATCCGAAAAGCACACGCCGATTATTATAACGAAGTGAATCGTTTTGACCAATCGTTCGGAAAAGTATTGGCTGAACTTGATAAACGTTCTCTTAAAGAAAACACATTGGTTATTTTTATCGGTGATAATGGGGCGTCTATTCTTCGCGGTAAAGGAAGTTTGTATGAAAGCGGAATTCATGTTCCATTACTTGTTCGCTGGACGGGTAAAATTTTACCGGGAAGCGTTTCTTCGGAACTGATTTCCGGTGAAGATATTGGTTCAACTTGTTTAGCAGTCGCTGGAATTACTCCTCCGATTGAATGGACAAGTCGAAGTTTTCTGCCAATTCTATTCGGTGAAAAAGATATATGTGTACGAAATTATGTTTTCGCTGCCAGAGGTGCACACGGTTTTGGATTACCAACCGGTATCCCAAGTTTTGATCTTTCACGAACAATTGTCGGTCAACGTTACAAATTGATTTATAATCCTCTTTGGCAAATTCCGTACATTTATTATAACGGCGGTCCTAATTGGGTAGAAATTCAAAATGCGGCAAAGGTTGGAAAAGTTCCTCCATCTATTGCCTCTTTTTATACAGGAGAACATCGAGCAATGTTCGAACTTTACGATTTACAGAATGATCCCGACGAACTTGAAAATTTATCGGGAAAAACAGAAACCGCAACCATTGAACTCCAACTCAAAAGGGAATTACGAAATTGGATGATTGGTGAACGTGATTTTGTACCATTACCGTTACAACGTGAACAGCCGAATGTCATTCAAAAAAAATAGAATTTATTCATATTATACTGTGTTAGTCATAAAATTGGTATTTTTATAACTATTTACTTAACCGGTACAAAAAGTAGAGTAGCCCGATAGGGCTATTCGGTTTTTCGGATCAATCCAGAAAATAATTATTTAGAAACTTGAAAAATACCAAATAAAACCCTAACACAATATATATCTTGTCAAAAAATAATCTTTGCTAAAGATTTTTAGAAGTTACCTATGGAAACTTCCCAAAACCTTGTTCGACCCAAGCGAGAAACTTGTAACCACAAAGGCGATGAAGGTACACAAAGGTTGTTTATTGTGTCCTTTGTGCGACTTTTTCGCCTTTGTGGTAAAAAATTGTTTGGTTTGAAATCGTGTTTTTTAGAACCTGCCCTATAATAAATAGTATTGATGCATTGTGTTACAGAGATAGATATTGTATTGGGTTCTCATTGATTTTGTACAATTAAACGGTTTGTTTCCGCGTGTGGTCTAAGCCACGCCGGAAACGGTTTTGGGGTGTACAGAAATATTGGATTCCTGAACGATGTTTTCCGAAGAAATTTTTTCCGAACATTCTATTGCTATTGGGACTGGATAATTCTGGTTTTCCAGATTCTTAATTTTTTTAAGCCGATCAAAATGGCGTCCGTTGTCGAAAGGAGTTACCAACCATTTTTCAACAATCACAAGGCTTGAACGTTCACCAAGCAGGTCGCCCGCAAGACATAGGATGTTGGCGTCGTTGTGCCTTCGGCTTAATTCTGCCGCCACTTCGTTGTGACAGGGCGCAGCCCGAACTCCCGGAAATTTATTGGCAACAACACACATGCCAATTCCTGTACCGCAAATCAAAATACCGCGATCAAAAAGACCGGAACCCACATCGAATGCAACCCGTGCCGCAATATCAGGATAATCAATAAAACCAGAACAAGGTTTATCAATTACGAAAATTTCATATTGTCGAAATAGGTGATGCTTGAGAATCCAATCTTGGATTCTTTTACCTCGATGATCACTACCAAGAATAATTTTCATTGAATTTGTCCTCACTTTAGTCATTTCGCCGGACAGTATTCCACAGTTTTTTGTGTGAAAACAAAACTGTTGTTATTTATACCATATTATCAACGTTTTGACAACACCCCAAAAAATTCCTCCCATTGACAAGTTGCTGTATTGATGAGTTGCTTAAAAATGCAGAGAGTACTTGCCCCGAACATTGAGTGGTTTGTGTGGACAAAACACCCACATTCCGAAATTTTCATGCTATCCTGAAATGCAAAAATAAAACTTAAAATAACTTGCAAATTTAGTGCCAATCAAAAAAATTGTTTGCTGCATTGGGAAAATTTTTTCTTTTGAAAGTTCACCGCTTTGTTCCTTTTTTGGTTCCGTCCAACCGAATGTCAAGCCCGTCCCAGTAATTTGAAGCATCACTTGACAAAAATAAAATTGCGTCGGCAACTTCCTCTGGAGTTCCCCAACGCCCCATAAGTGAATCCTCCGCTCCGCGTTTCAGATACACATTTGCTGCTTTTTCTCCCCAACGTGTTTTAATCCAACCCAGTAACAGGCAGCAAACTCGGACATCAGGAGCCAATGTTTCAGCAAGTGAACGGCTAAATCCGTGAACCGCTCCTTTGGCAGAACTATAAAGTTGGGCGGTTTCGCCTTCCCAACCGTAACAAACTCCATTCCAACCCAAGAAAAAAAGTGTTCCTTTTCCCTGATTTTTCATCAGAGAGCCGACCAACACCGACATTTGAATTGTTGCAAAAACATCCACTTGGAACAGTCGTTGCATTTTTTTTTCAAATGGCAAAACGGAAATCGAAGAATTCATCAAATCGACACCTGCCCCATTAACCCAAATGTCAACTTTGTCTGTTTTTTTGAAAACCGACCGGACAAATAATTCGGGGGCAGTTGGGGAAAGAAAATCTGCAGTAAAACATTCACATTTTTTTCCTTGTTGACGAATTTCCTGCTGTAAATGTTCAATGATTTTAAAATTTTTATTGGCATGAAGCAAAACGGTTGCTCCTGCCTGAGCAAATTTCCGCGCGGTTGCCAACCCAATGCCGCCGGATGCCCCCGTAATCACCACGGTTTTGTCATGGAATTGATATTCAATTTGTTCTGCCGACATAAAATCTCCTTAGGAAATTGGGGCGTGTTTAGGAATTAGAGTGAAATGACGCTAACTTTTCACTCCAACTTTAAGAAACCATCGAAAATTATTACGAAGAATAAGAATACTGTTCATTCTTGTTTTTCAAAACCTGTAATATTTCAGTGGAATTTTCGTACAATGTGGACAACCTGTATTGGTGTGTAGATTTTCAACTCTATGATTCCACGTAAATTCCTAATTTACAAAAAGTTATGTAATAGTTAATTGTTACGCAACTCATAAATTGCGTTATCAAATATATCACAAAACTGTATTGAAATCAATCGAGGTTATCATTTTTCCAGTAGGATTGCAACTTTTTCTTCTGCCCCTTCAGGGGCAACGCATAACAACCCACCGCAACGCGGTGGGTAAGTCCCTCCCGAACAATCGCCCAGAAAGGCAGCATATTAGACTTTTTCCCTAACCTTATTTTCATTTTTTTTCTCCATTGGTTTTGCGTCATTTTAGCCGTATTGTTATTCTGTGCGTAGTGTTATTTCTTTTCTTGCTTATGAATATGGTACCGTTTCCTGCCGGTTCTCTTGTTTTTCGGAAAAAATTGAGGTAGAATAAAA
>JAISBG010000271.1 GCA_031266315.1 Planctomycetaceae bacterium
AGATACTGGATTATCTGGATTCCATGGGAGGCGACGATTTAAACCAGCTCACAAAACTACGCTCCCTACTAAAAAAATGCTTGCCAAACTTTGTAAAAAATGTGTAGATACTTTTGGTCGAAGACCTGCGGTTATGAAAATGAAGCCCTATCGGGCTATTCCACTGAATAGTCACGAAAATTGATTGTTTTTTTCCAAAAACGTTTTCCATGAAACCATTCCGATTAAAATTTATTGGGGTTATTCTTTTAATTCTGTTCATTTTCTCAATGATCAGTTTAGTGAGTTATTCCTCTGCCGACCCGCCGGATTCGCGAATGTTTCCGCAACCGGAAACAGTTCACAATCTTTGCGGTCCTTTGGGGGCTTACCTGTCATCGTTTTTCCTGAATCTGTTCGGAATAACAACGTTCTACCTTTTCCTACCACTCGGAATCGGGGCTGCCCGATTGTTAAAAGGGCAATATTTCGATCAAATTCTGCTCCGAACAACCGGACTCGTCCTCGTTTTAATCGGTTTGTCAGGATTATTCGCTTTGGTCGGTGAAAAAATACCGTATTATCCCGGTCCAATTATCGGACCGGGCGGTTATCTTGGAATGATTGCCGCAACGTTAGTGGGTTGTTTTGTTACCGTGTTTGGCAGTATTGCCTTTTTGAGCAGTCTTGTTCTTGGCGGACTTATTCTTTCCGGCGACCAGACTTTGTTGCGGATTATCCGGCTCTTTTACAAGATTCCAACGGAAACTCTTTCCTTGCCGACCACACAAAACGAGGACGATAACCACGAAATAACCGGCGAAAACGATAACCACAATATTGACATTTTTCCCCAAACATATGCTGTTTCCCGAACCGATCTTGCCCGATATTCCAGACCGCAAGTAAAACCATTAGCCAAAACATTAACCAAAACACTTGAAATTATTTCCCCAAACGATATTGAAGTTGCCGACGAAGATAGCGAAGAGGAAGACGATTTATTCCCGGACGAAGAGCCGAAAGCCTACCAATTTCCTACAACAGAATTACTGACGCAGCCGGAACCTTTTGATCAGGAAGAATATCTTGAAACGGTTCATCAGCAAGCGGCAATGCTTGAAAAAGCGTTTGCCGATTTTAAAACACAGGTTCAGGTTGTTGATATTCAGACGGGACCGGTTATTTCGCAATTTGAATTGAAGTTAGCCAAAGGTCTTCGGCTTAATTCTATTCAACGTCTTTCCGATGATTTAGCGATTGCGATGAAAGTTCCGAGTGTTCGGATTGTTGCGCCGATTCCCGGCAAAAACACGGTTGGGGTGGAATTGCCGAATGAACATCGGCAAACGGTGCGAATTCGTGACGTTATTGAATCATGTTCTGACGCGGAGGAAAAATATAATATTCCTATCTATCTTGGTAAAGATGTTTCCGGTCAGCCGATGGTGATTGATTTAACGAAATTGCCGCATCTTTTGATTGCGGGGCGAACCGGAACCGGAAAAAGTGTTTGTCTTAATTCGATTATAGTTTCGATGCTTATGACGCGGAGTCCCGAACAGGTTCGGATGTTAATGATTGATCCGAAAATGGTGGAACTGAGTCCGTACAAAACAATTCCGCATTTGATCCATCCGGTTGTTACGGATATGCGGAAAGCGGAAGCGATTCTGGCGTGGGCGGTTGAAAAAATGGAAGAACGTTATCAATTACTTGCTGCCGCCGGAGTTCGTCAAATTAGTGAGTACAACAAACTCTCCGAAGATGAATTGCGGAACCGTATGAATATGATTGATGCCCCTGAAGAAGAGTGGGAAGAGATTCCTAAATCAATGCCTTATCTTGTGATTGTTGCCGACGAAATGGCTGACCTGATGATGATGGCGGCAAAAGAAGTTGAAACACATATTATCCGGCTTGCACAAAAAAGCCGAGCTGTAGGAATCCATCTTGTTTTGGCAACACAAAAACCAACCGTTGATATTGTTACCGGATTGATCAAATCGAATTTGCCGGCAAGAATTGCGTTTGGTGTGGCAACGCGAACCGATAGTCTGGTTGTTTTAGACCGAATCGGCGCGGAACGGTTGCTTGGCAACGGCGATATGCTTTTTCTGCAACCGGGAACAAGTCAAGTGCTTCGCGGTCAGGGAACTTTTGTGAGCGATAAGGAAATTGAATCGATTATTGAGTTAATTGGAACGGATTGTCCTGATTTTATTGAAGAACTTGTTGATATTGATTTCGACGCCGAAGAGTCGGCAACAACCGATGCCGATTTCAATGACGGCGACGAAAAAATTCTACGCGATGAGTTATACCAACAGGCGGTTGAGTTTATTATTCAGCAAGGGCGTGGTTCTTTGTCGTTGCTCCAACGCCGTTTCAGTGTTGGTTACGGACGCGCGGCACGACTGATCGAATTTATGGCGGAAGACGGTATCGTCGGTCCTTACAACGGTTCAAAACCGCGTGAAGTAATTATGACGCTGAGCGATTGGAAACGTAAGCGGTTAGCCGGAACACCCAAAAATGCCTTACCGATACCGAAAAAATCCGGTACAACATCGACATTGCGGCAACCTCCGCCGCCGTCGGAAACATCCTACGAACCACGTTATCGTTCCGGATATAAATATTCAGAACAAGAATCAGACGAAACCGACAAAGAATACATTGAAGACGAAGAATTTGAAATGGTCTGACAAAAAAACAATTAACGTGCATTTATCATTAAATTATGTCTGATTCGCAATTGGTAACAAAACCACCGAAATTATATCACAGAAAATGGGTTGGTGCTTTGTGTGCCAGCCTACTTCCGGGTTCTGCTCATTTTCTTGCAGGTCAAAAAATGTGGGGGATTCTTTGGTTTGGCGGATTGTTGAGTTTAGTTTTTTTGAGATTTTTTATAACGAGTATTCCGGGCAAATTGTTTGATATATTGACTCCTTTTCTTTTTTTCGTACCGGCAGTGTACATAATATTATTGCTGGTATTTTCGTGGCGTCCTATTCCGCGAATAGGATGTTTTGGTTGGATTCTTTTTGCCCTTCTCGTACTGATATTTGGAAATTGTATTTATAAGCCTTTTATGATTTTGCCTTTTACTCAAAATGTTGCTGAATTCAGTGGTATAGCTGGGGCATCAATGTCTCCCACTCTTTGCCCATCGAAAAAGACGCCGCCGCCGCGATTCGGGGATGTAGTTGTGAGAAATGTGTGGATATATTGGCGGGATAATCCCAAACGTGGTGATATTGTTTGTTTTAATCATTATGATAAAGACGGTAAAGCCGATCCAAAACCTTGGGCAGAACGAGTCGTCGGTTTACCGGGAGAAACAATTGATATTGACCCTCCATTTGTTCTCATCAATGGAAAACCACTCACTGAACCGGATATTTTTAGAAAAATTTCAGAAAGTCAAGAGGGTTATATCGGATACAATTATTTTCCTTACCCCGACCCAAACAACGTTCAATTTCCATTAACGTTGGCAGACGATGAATATTTTCTTTTAGGAGATAATTCTGCAAAATGTATTGATAGTCGTGTTTTTGGACCTGTCAAAAGAAGTGATATTAAATCTAAGATAATCCGTATCGTTTTTCCCCCTTCCAGAATTAAAGAACTATAACTCATGTTACGCACGAGATAGAGAGTTTGGGTCATGAGTGTTCTCAACCCCGCAAGGGTGGATCGCAGCGCAACCGCCGGACTATTTATCGCCATGCAAGATCGATGATTTCGTTATGTTTCGGATATTCCGAATCAATTGATCGGAGCGTCAACGATATTCCATTGTCTTTTAAGGTCAAT
>JAISBG010000285.1 GCA_031266315.1 Planctomycetaceae bacterium
CGGCATATTCTCGGCGAGTCAAGCGAAATCGTGAATCTTAAAACTCACGCGGTTCTTGCGGCTGGATTGACACCTATCGTCTGCGTCGGTGAATTGCTCAAAGAACGTGAAGCCGGAACAACAGAACAAGTTATTCAACGTCAATTTGACGGTTCTTTTTCCGGTGTTACAGCGGATGACCTCAAAAAGTGCGTGATTGCCTACGAACCGGTTTGGGCTATCGGAACCGGTAAAGTCGCCACTCCGGAACAAGCCGAAGATGTTCATGCCGCTATCCGAAAAATGATCGAAAAAAATTACAACAAAGAAGTTGCCGAAATCGTCCGAATTCAATACGGCGGAAGTGTTAATGACAAAAACGCAAAAGAAATCCTCGCAAAACCCAATGTTGACGGTGCTTTAGTTGGCGGAGCCGCGTTGAAAGTTGACCCGTTTCTGGGGATCATCAAATCCGTTTAATTGTTGTAATATTACTACAGTAGCGGGTTAAAATTCTGCCTTTCGGGCAGTGGTTTCGTTGGTTCGTAACCGCAGGTCAAAGACCTGCGGTTATCGAAATTAAGCCCTATCGGGCTACTCGGTGTTTCGGAGCAATCCGAAAAATAGTTACTTGGAAAATACCAATACAACCTTAACGCAGTATAATTTTTTAATCAATTATTTATCTATTATGTGGCACACTTTTTGCGCTTTTGTTCTTATCGTACTTTCGGGTTTTATGATTATCCTAATCCTGATTCAACGGGGAAAAGGAGGAGGTTTAGCAGGTGCGTTTGGCGGCATGGGCGGACAAAGTGCGTTCGGAACCAAAGCCGGTGATACCTTCACAAGAATTACGGTCGTAACTGCAATTATCTGGTTTGTCCTTTGTGTTGTTACTGTCTGGAGTTTGAAACACAGCGGATACAAGGGAATTGGCAGCAGTTTTAGTGAAAATGTTCCTGCCGCAACCGTTCCTGAAAATTCCCAAACATCAGATTCCCACACCCATTCTCATTCGGACTCCGATTCTCATTCCCATTCGCCGGCATCGGAACCCTCAACACCAACACCAGTTACAACACCGACACCGGTTACTGTACCGGAGCCGACACCGCCCAAAACACCGGAACAATAAATTAAAAAATTAAACCCGCTATTGTTCAAAAACAAAAAAACCGTTTATGCTTTTTAGTATGACAGGTTACGGGGTTGCCTTTTGCCAAGCGGAAGGAATCGCCGTTTCCGTAGAGTTGAAAGCGGTTAATAACCGTTATTTCAAGTTATCGCTCCGAATGTCGGACGGTTACGGTTCTTTGGAAACAAGAATCGAACCAATGATTCGGAGTTTAATCGAACGCGGAACCGTCAACGCCTCTATTCGTATCCGGCAAGAAAAAAAGACTTCCGACTATAAAATTTCAGTTCCCGTTTTGTCGTCCTATTTTGAACAGTTGGTCGAACTCGGTTCTAAACTAGGGCAACTCGGTGAACTCCCGTTGCCGTCTCTGGAACGTTTGACTCATCTACCGGGTGTTGTAGAAACAGAAATAGATGCAATTCGTTGTGATGAAGAAAACGAAAAAATCTGGAACATTATCGAAAAAACTCTTCGTGAAGCGTTGGATGCTCTTCAAACAATGCGCCGGGCAGAAGGTATTTCGATGCACAAAGACCTAGACGCTAATATCGCAACACTTTACCAATTGGTTCAGAATGTTGAACAATTGGCTCCCCGCGTGGTTCCGTTGTATCAACAAAAGTTGCTGGAGCGTATCAGCAAGGTTTTATCGGAACAAGGATTAACACTTAACAATACTGAATTGTTCCGTGAAATTGCCGTGTATGCGGATCGTTGCGATATTTCCGAAGAAACGGTTCGCTTCCGGTCGCATTTGGCACAATTCACCGACGCAATGGTCTCGAAAGAAAGTTGCGGACGGAAACTCGATTTTCTGACACAGGAATTGTTACGCGAAACAAACACCATGGGTTCCAAAGCCAACGACGCTGATATTACAAAAAATGTTGTCGAAATGAAAACCGTTATCGAACGAATCCGCGAAATGGTACAAAATGTCGAATAACCTCGTCGTGTTACGGGAAAAAGTAAACAATGCAAAAAGCGGTTGAGTCCGTGAAGTTTTCCAAACCAACGGCAATCAATAAAATCATTCTTGGCGACAACCTCGATATAATGCGAAGGTTGGAAGAGGAAAGTATTGATTTTATTTATCTTGACCCGCCTTTTTTCAGTAATAAAAATTATGAGATTATTTGGGGAGACGAAGGCGAAATCCGTAGTTTCAAAGATCGATGGGCTGGCGGGATTGATCATTATATTACGTGGCTCAAAGAACGTGTTGAGCAGATGTACCGTTTGCTAAAACCGACAGGTTCATTATTTCTGCATTGCGATTGGCACGCAGACGCTTATATTCGTGTGTTTATTTTGGATAAAATTTTTGGAGAAAAAAACTTTATCAATCAGATTATTTGGCATTATAACACGGGC
Organism: Planctomycetaceae bacterium; assembly: GCA_031266315.1. Classification (GTDB taxonomy): domain Bacteria; phylum Planctomycetota; class Planctomycetia; order Pirellulales; family Thermoguttaceae; genus WRKP01. The sequence goes on from JAISBG010000285.1 coordinate 2,495, forward strand.
GGCAAAGGTAAGAAAAGTTTTTTAAGAAAACACGATACAATATTTTTTTACGCGAAATCGAAGAAATATGTATTCAATCAGGATTTAGTCAAAATTCCCAGAACAGCCGGAACTGCACATCTCAGACATGGAACAGATGAGAATGGGAGGGAATATTATGAAGATTTTTCACCGAGAAAAAGCGGAAAACAATATCGGTGGTATCTTGACGAGGGATTAACTCCAATGGATGTTTGGTTAGACATTCAGGCGATCAATCCTTCCGCAAGAGAACGCATTGGTTATCCGACGCAAAAACCGGAAGCATTGATGGAACGAATTATCCAGTGTGCGAGCAATGAAGGTGATCTTGTCCTTGATCCATTTCTCGGCGGAGGAACAACGGCAATTGTTGCGGATCGGTTAAACCGACGCTGGATCGGTATTGACCAATCCGTGCAAGCAGTAAAAGTAACCGATTTGCGGTTTCAGCAACATCCTGAATATTTCAGTGAATATACTGTTCAACTCCATAAATACGATTACGATAAAATTCGGAATGATGATCCGTTTGATTTTCAGACATGGATTGTTCAGCAATACGGTGGAATTCCCAATATCCGTAAAGTCGGCGATTTGGGAATTGACGGTAAAATGCCGGACGGAACTCCAATACAAGCAAAACGAAGTGAAGATATTGGACGCAATGTTATTGACAACTTTTTGTCAGCCGCCAAAAGAAGCGACAGCAAACTTTTTGCCGGAAACCAAAAAGCCGGACGACCTATTGGTATTATTATTGCCTTCTCTTTTGGAAAAGGAGCCATTCAAGAAGCGGCACGTCTTAAATTGAGTGACAATATTATCCTTAAACTCGTACCGGTTGACGAGATTGTTCCGCTGGCAAAGAAACCGGCGATTTCCGTAACTGTTAAAGAAGTTTCCCGAAACAGTACGGAACGGAATATTGAGTTTACGGCAACAGCAAACAGTGATGCCGGAGTTGAGTTTTATTCGTGGGATTTTTCGTACAATGAAAAAATGTTTAAGCCTGATATTTTGCGGGATACTGAAGGACAAATACGTTATCAATTTAAGCCCGGTTCCTATCGTATTGCCGTAAAGGTGATCGACAACGAAGGACTCGAAGGTTTGGAAGTTTTTACATTGACGCTTAACGGGAAAATTAAACGAACAAAATAAAAAATTTGTTATATTTCAGTGGAATTTTCATGATATTGTCCTTTTGCGGTAACAGCATGGATAAGAAACGAGAGAGAAGACAACGTAAATGATGAAACCGAAATTATTAGTTGTTTCCGGTCCTTCGGGAGTTGGTAAGGGGACGCTTTTGAAGCGGGTGTTTGCGGAGAGCGGGCTTCCGCTAACGATGAGCGTGTCCGCAACAACCCGTAAACCAAGACCCGGTGAAATTGACGGCGTTCACTATCAATTTCTGAGTACGGACGAATTTGAAACCAAACGAAATACGGGCGAATTTCTCGAATGTTTTGAAGTTTTCGGAAAAGGGACATGGTATGGAACACTTCGCCGTACTGTTGAACAAGGACTTTCGGCGGGAAATTGGGTTGTTTTGGAAATCGACATCAAAGGAGCCAATGCTGTTAAAAAACAGTTTCCCGATGCCGTTTTACTATTTATTGAACCGAAAAATATTGAAGTTTTGAAAGAACGTTTACTTGGTCGCGGTACGGAAACCGAAGAAGCCATGCAGCGGCGGTTGGCAACCGCTCTGGAAGAACTCGAACATGCTCCTGAATTTGAACACCGAATTGTCAATGACGATTTAGGGGTTGCTGTAAAACAGTTTATTGATATTATTAAATCAAAAGCGTAGAATTGCGAATAACCTTTTGTTTTTCTCACCGGTTTACCCGTTTCACCCTTTTTTTATTTATTTACCTAAAATGATTGAAGAACTCAAAGATGAACAATTGATTGCCAAAGTCGGTGGTCGATTCAAACTTTCCGCTTTAATTCAAAAACGTCTTGTTACTTTGAATAAAGGTTCCCGTTCACCGGTTGATATGGAAAGATATTCCATCAGAGACGGTTCCTCCACCAAAGACAAGTTGAATATTGTCATCCGTGAAATCCTGCAAGATAAAATTTATCTTGATATGATAGAAAAAAAACGCGGACATTTCGAAGGCAATGTGGACATGGTACTCGACTCCGAATTTACCGACGGATTTTGAGTAACATGTTTCCTAATGTTTACGAATTGGTGTGAAACTTTTATTTAATGGTTTGATTGGGATAATTTGTTAGTAGGTTGATCCGGACAGGTAATTAATTGTCTATCTGGATTGACTCCAACAAACCTCATATTCACATCAATTCGTGAACGTAAAGAAAAAATAAAAAATATGTTCCCCCTTTGATTGAAGCTTTTCTGTTTGTATAATTGAAAGTATTCAAAATGGATTTTGAATTATTAGCATGGATGTTGACGAAGTATTTCGGATTCAACGTAGAAACAGCACCTTTTAAGCCATGCAATCTTTTTTATTATTCTTTATCTTTACAATTTTCATTTTCAGTCCGAAAATAAATTCTGCGCAAGAAGATTTGTCAAAAGATTTATCAAAGAAATTGCCGGAAATTTTGGCTGAATCGTCAGAGATTGAAAAGCCGGAAGTTACGGAAAATAAAGTTCCTCTACTCTCTAAGGATAAGGAGGCGGATAAATTCCGTAAAGAATTTTCACAAAAAATTCGTCGCGGAACGGCGGTTCGGAAAGATTATGATGTTTGCAAAAACGGAATTGAGCAACTCAAATT
>JAISBG010000338.1 GCA_031266315.1 Planctomycetaceae bacterium
ATCATTGACTAAAATGTTTGGTATTATGCATGAAGCGATGCCCCAACAATCGGTTGCTGTTGGTGAGCAATGGAAATCGGATGGTATTTCGGAAGTTCCAATAATTGGCAAAGTAAAAATGAAGCAAACGAACATGCTCAAAGAGATTCAATTGGTTGATGAAACGGAATTGGCGGTTATTGTGTCTCAATCTCGTATTAAATCGGACACACCGCAGGAAACGGAAATGGCGGCAATCAAGACAACGCTTAAAAGTATGGATATTGACAGTGAAAGTATCACACAAATGGAAATCAAAACCGGTCTTATGATTTCCAACGTAACTCAAATAAAAATGAATATTGAAGCAGAAACGACAATCAACAATCAAACTACACAACAAAATATGACGGGCGAAGGAAAAACCTCAATCATTGTTACACGCACGGAAAAATAAAACGGTAAAAAATAAATCGTTGCGAATTTTATTGTTCGGATTTATTCGCGTGTAGAATCAAATCGGCGAATGTGATATTGTTTAAAAAATCTTGTCGGCATTTTTCGGCGGCGTTCCAGATATTACCAAGAATGGTTGCGGCGTCGCTGTTGGCGGTTTGGTTTAACATTCGTTTCATGCTGTTGACCGGAGCGTCAATGATATTCATGACCTGACCGAGCGTTATTTCTTCCGGTCTTTTTTTGAGTCGATAACCTCCGGCGGCTCCGCGTGTGCTTTCAACAATATCCGCACTTTTGAGTTGAAGCAGAATTTGTACAAGAAATCGCGGCGGAACGGAATGACGTTCTGCAATGTTACGAACATGAACCGGTTCTGCCGAATTTTTGTGAATTGCCAATTCCATGAGAGCAATACAAGCATATTCGGTTTTGGCGGAAATTTTTAAGGACATAATATCTTTCGAGGAAAATGTATTGGAGAAAATCTACGATCAAGTTTCTTAACTTTTCTATCATTTTAATATTTAAGAGACTTGGTACTAATTTTTCGGTTACCAATTAACAGCCGTCCAACAGAACGGTGGCTTAATGAAAACCACAAACCTGCCATTGTTATCAATATCTATTATCAATAAATAAAATATTGAAAAAAATGGTTTCTACCGGGATTCTGATTCTCCAGATTAGGTGTTTCATAACGAGATGGTAAAATAATTACAATTATTCAGTGGTCTTAAGGTGTTTAGTTTACTGGGTTTATAAGATATAAAAAACCACTATTTCCCACCTTACAATATTGAGGTAAAATCATAAGTATTTAATATTAAATGGTTTACGAATTTCAGTTTTATTCTAACGACATATTGAAAAAAAAGACGTAACCACTGTAAATCAAACACTTTGTATGTTACTGAATAGTTACAAATAATTTAAAAACAATCTGTTTGCTACGAATGAGCATTTTGTGTATTTGACTATTTTACGTAATATCTGCACTTACACATATACAAGACCACTATTTACACTTTCGTCTTTAGACACCAAATCCGATAGAATGGAGCGATTTCGATTTTTTTCGATTAATTCGACAGATTTATTCATTATATTTCTCCCATCTCACGACTGGCGGGATAAGATCTTGTTTTGAAAATGAAAAACAAATTTCGTATAACAGATAAAAATAATAGAGTATAAACCAGAATGAGCGTTTGGAAACCGATTGTTGTTTCGTAACCTGGTCCGAAACAACCGCAGGAAATATCAAGACCGCGTAAAAACGTCACCGTTTGTACCATAGCAAAACATGAAAATAAAAACATACTTGCCCAATGAGCGACATCGGTTAAAATTCGTGTCAACAAAAGAACCGCCAGAACCAACTGAATAAGCGGTAATGAAATCGCAACCATCTGTCCCCAACCTGGATCAACAAGTTTATAAGCATAAACCGTACCAAGAAAATAGTACGGATTGCCCCAATGCGGTACACCGGCAAGTAAAAATGTTAAGCCAATTATCCACGTTACAATAATGTCATACGTTGAAAGCCACGAAAATCGAATCATTTTGAATTATTTGACCATTCGCGATAGCCGCCACGATAAAGAACGACATTTGAAAAACCGTTAAACTTTAGGAATTGTGCGACTTCATCGGCATAACCGCAACCGACACTTTGGCAAAAAACGACAATACGATGATTTTTGTCTATACCTGCAAGTATTTGTTGCCGTTCCGAAAGATTTGAATTGATAGGTATATTTTTTGCGTCAGGAATTGTACCACGTTTGAAATCACGAGCATACCGCGCATCGAAAATCGGACACGATTTTTCTGATACAATGGTTTGCATTTCTGAAAGATTAATTTCTGGAATATCTACAGAATAATAGCGTCGGGTTACTTCGGCTACAGCAGTCGGATTTCTTAGAAAACCCGTTTCGGAAATCGCGTGATAAAGAACGGCAACAACAAAGATTGCTCCGAGAAGTAACACCGTTTGAGAAACACCACGTCTTATTCGTAATAAAAATGTTGATGAGGTAAAAGTTTTATGTGTTTTATTCTGTAAAAGATATTGGATACAAAAAGCACA
>JAISBG010000294.1 GCA_031266315.1 Planctomycetaceae bacterium
AGAACCAATAAGGGAAAAACAAAAATGCCAATAGCGGAAAGAATTTTCTTACACCTGAGTGTAATAAAAAATTATAAATTGACAATGACCTCTCAAAAAATGATTTTTTAGAGATGCCCCTATTTCAATCTCTCCCATTTTCCATGAACTGTTACATTTTATGTCTATACTGCGTGAGTCATAAATTCGGTATTTTTAAACGCAGAACATGCGAAAGTTTTTAAAAGATTTTCCGCGTATTCCGCCCTTCTGTATATTTCATGTTTCTCGAAATTTTTTATACTATTGAAAAGAGAGTGATTTTTAGAACATCCCTAAAAAAATACCAATTTTATAACTCACACAGTATATTTCAAAAGTCGGTTAATGAAAATTTCACTGAAATATTACATAAAAACCAACGACAAGATTATGTATAACGATAACTTAGCTTGTTTCAATACCAATCGTGATGTCCACAAAACTGGAATATTTGAGTGGAATATTTCAAACAACTCATCTTATATTTGTCTCTTCTTCGATAAGACCGCAACTTCAAATATAATGCGAATTGATTCAACTTGCCCGCTTATGTCGAACGCATGTATAATTTCACATTTGAAACATGGTAAGGGAATAAAATATGACTACAGCCATTTTTCTAAAACTGAAGATTGTGTTTATGAAATGATTATTCCAAGAACTGAATATACAATTTATTCGAGGCTGTATCCTGACAGTGCAATCACTTATGAAGAGTGGATTGATTGTTTATATAGTGCAAAAATAGACCATATTACACTCAAAGAAATGAGGTCTAGTAACAACAATAAATTCCAATGTCCTTCTACTGAAACATTTGTTAATGGATTTGATCTTGAAAACAATTTATCAATAGATGTACCATATTTTGTTGCCGAAAAAACACCATTGACACTCGAATGTACTATGGCTAGTATGGGGGGTCAACTTGGTGTTTCGGGAATTTGGTTTTTTAATAAGGGAACGAATAACAATCAATATGATTTTGTACCAAGTAATCTAACCAATATTGCTAGTTGGCGGTTACCTCTTAATCTTCCTTTTTTGTGGGGTGCAAGTTCATCTCAGTGTAATCCAATAAGTTTTTTTGATATTGGTATAGTCAATGATATATTTCTTAAAGATGAAATTGAGTACGAAAATTATGATCAAGTTATTTCACCAAACGATTGTGTAATTAATTTTTGCATAAAATTTCTAGAGAGGTTTATATTTGTTGTTTTAGATTTAGATAATGATTGCAGTTCTCCCTATTATCTTTTTCTTTTTGCACCGGATTATAAAGAATTTATGTTTGAAACAATCATAAATCTAATACATTCCGGTGTAGCTATTCACATAGACCCCCAAATTTTATAGACGGTATCCTTGTCCACAAAATTTGAAAAGCAGATGCTGCCGACTTTTTGGGGCATCGGAGTTAGCCGACTGTGAACCGGATTAACGATGGTAAATGGTGTTGCCTTCCGTTTTGGAGTCAATAACAACTCAACCGGCGCAACCCTTCAGCGAAGGGATTGCCCACCTCCTCGTTGAACTGCTACGCCGTTTAACGGGAAATTAGGTTGAAAATGAGGTTGCGAAAACTTGTTTTTGATCCTTTGAAAAATACCAAATATAACATAACGGAGTATATTCACTATTATCTATTCACTATTCACTCTCAACGGCTCTTGTCAATTGTTGAGAAGTATGATATTCTGTAGGTGATTTTTTACTATTGCAAACAGGTTTGTTTTCTTCATTTTTTGACGATCATGCGACATGTTATTTCTGCTCTTGTTCAAAATGTGCCGGGAGTTCTGTCCCATATTTCCGGGATGCTTGCCTCACGCGGTTATAATATCGACAGTCTGGCTGTCGGCGAAACCGAAGATAGTCAATTGTCCCGAATGACTTATGTTGTTGTCGGCGACGAAAAAGTTCGGGAGCAAGTTCTCAAGCAACTCCGTAAAATCGTAACGGTTGTACGTGCCGACGACCTCACGGATAAAAGTCACGTCGAACGCGATTTGATGCTCATTAAAGTCGAAGCACTGCCCGGCGCACGGAGTAAAATTCTTGAAATGGTCAATATTTTCCGTGCGAAAGTGGTCGATGTTAGCGACACGTCCATGATGATCGAAGTTTCCGGCAATGAACCAAAACTCGCTGGTTTTGTCGATACAATGCGTCCGTTCGGGATTATTGAGTTAGTTCGTAGCGGAATTATTGCCATGCCAAGAGGTTAAGAGATTATTTTGACTATTTTTATTAATTTAATTTAATTCAACTCAACTCAATCACCTAATTTACGATGAAATACCTGATTACCGGAGGAGCCGGATTTATTGGTTCCAATCTTGCCAGATATGTTTTGAATCAAGGTCATGAAGTTGTTATTCTCGACAATTTCGCTACCGGAAAACGTGAAAATTTAACAGAAATTCAGGATCAGATTACATTAATTGAGGGTGATATTCGGAATCGTAAAACGGTTGATCATGCGGTGCAGGGTTGTTCGGCGATTTTTCACGAAGGAGCACTTGGTTCGGTGCCGCGAAGTGTTGCCGATCCGGTAACGTCGCACGATGTGAATGTCAACGGGACGCTCACGGTTCTCGAATCAGCCCGTGCAGCGGGAATCAAACGTGTTGTGTTTGCTGCGTCGAGTTCGGCTTACGGCGAACAACCGGAATCGCCGAAAGTTGAAACGATGCCGCCGCTTCCGATTAGTCCGTATGCCGCAAGTAAAACGGCGTGTGAAGCCTATTTACAAGCCTATGCCGCCGCTTACGGCATGGAAACAATTTCGTTGCGTTATTTCAATGTGTTCGGACCGCGTCAAGACCCGTTTGGTGCTTACGCGGCAGTGATTCCGGCGTTTGTCAGTAAAATTCTTAGAAATGAAAAACCACAGGTTTTCGGCGACGGTGAACAGACACGTGATTTCTGTTATATTGAAAACGTTTGCTATGCCAACTGGCTTGCCGCGCACGCTCCGCCGGAAAATTGTAATGGAAGACCTCTCAATATTGCCTGCCATGCGGCAGTTTCATTGAATCAAATTCTGGAAAAATTGAAATCACTGATGAAAAGCAATATTGAAGCAATATATGGTACGGTACGTGCGGGAGATGTTCGACATTCGTTAGCGGACATTTCACTTGCACAGAAAATGATTGGTTACAAACCGCTCATCTATTTCGACGAAGGTCTCGAACGGGCTATTGATTGGTACACAACACATTTACGTTAAAAACATATAATAACACCGGATTTTTCAACCCTTTTGCGGGGTTGCCTATCAAACGAAAACAATTCAATTCAATAAGGAGTATGAACATGTTCAAAAGTATTCGATTTTTCGGATTTTTTACCTGTACTTTTATTCTTTTTTCGGTTTCTGTTCTGCCGGCGGCGGATCGGATTACGGTTCAGGAAGGCAAAGGTAAAAACGTTTCAGGAACAATTCTTGCGGTTAACGCGGAAAAAGTAACAATTGATGTGCGGGGTGAAAAACAGGAAATTCCGGCAAATATTATTGTTTCGACGGAATATGACAACGAACCGTCCGGTTTGAAGGCGACTCGAACCGCGTTTGACGGCAGCCGTATGCCGGAAACACTGGAAGCGTTGGCGAAGGTTGACCCGAAAACATTGACCAAACCGGAACTGAAACAGGAATTCGATTATTTTACGGCGGCGGCGAAAACAAAATCGGTACTTGCCGGTTCGGGTGATCTTGCTGATGCGGAAAAGTCGTTACTTGATTTTATTAAAAATAACAAAAACAGTTATCACTATTTTGAAATTTGTGAATATTACGGAGATTTGATGGTTCAGGCGGGCAAGTTTGACGACGCTAAAAAATCATACGCTGCATTGGCGAAAGCACCGTGGTCTGAGTACAGCCTCAAGGCGACCGTTTCACTGGGAATGGCGGAAATTACGGAAAAGAAAACCGATTCCGCACGAAAAAATTTTGAAACCGTAATCAAATCGGAAGACAATTCGGAACAGGCGGAACGTTTGAAGAATATTGCCAAAATTGGTCAGGCGTTATGCCTTACTTCGGAAAAGAAATATGATGAAGCGGTTAAGATGCTTGAAGAAATTGCGAAAAATTCGAGTGGTGAAGACTCGGTTTTCCAATCGTTGGTTTATAATTCGCTTGGTTTGACTTACGAACAGGCAGGCAAACCTCGTGATGCCATTCTGGCGTACATGCACACGGACATTTTATTTTCTTCGGCGCGGAGCGAACACATTAAGGCTCTTCAAGAACTTTCCAAACTGTGGAAACAGGTTAAACGTAACGAACGTGCAGACGAAACCGCCAAACGTCTGAAATCAATTTATAATATTGATACAAAATAACCCGACACAGTTCGCTAAAAAAACTTTAGCAAAGATTATTTTTTGACAGGATTTACAAAATTTACAGGATAAAAATCAAATAAAATTCCAGTAAATCATGTATATCTTGTCAAAAAATAGTTTTTTAGAAGTTACTTTCTCATGTTACGCACCGTCGTTAAAAAATCAAGGTGAAGATTTTTGGTTCCTAAGTCCGTAGGACTTTAACATGGATAACCCCGTGCAAGTGCAACGCAGCACGGGGCATTGAGTAATACACAACCGGAACTACGTAGTAGTTCAACAGAGAAAATTTATTCTTATCGTGAGCGTGTTGAACTGCTACGCAGTTCGGTTGGAGACGGCGTGTTACTCAATACCCCGTGCTGCACTTCGTTTGCACGGGGTTATCCACGTGAAAGTCCTACGGACTAAATAAACACTTCAACCTTGACTTTCATCCTAAACGGTGACTTTTTAACGACGGGGCGTAACTGGAGTTACTTTTTGTGATTATCCAGCAATATTGCTATCCATGCTGTTTCTTTGAATGTTTGAAAAATAATTTTGACAACAATAGTCAGCGGAGCCGCGAGAAATAATCCAACCGGTCCCAAAAGCCAACCCCATGAAAATAATGAAAGAATAATCACCACTGTGGAAATACCCAAACCATGTCCCAACATTTTCGGTTCAATTCCGTAAGCAATCGAACATTCGATAGCAACCAAACAAATAATGTACAGTAAAACTCCTTGCATATCATAAGTCATAAAAATCAACATTCCCGGTATAATTGCGGCAAGTGTTCCGCCGATATTCGGAATGAAATACAGGAAAAACGCAATCACTCCCCAAAAAAGTGTTGCAGGAACTCCAAATATCCAATACACAAATGTTGCCGCTACCGCAGACATCAAACTTGAAATCGCCTTGAGAAAAAGATAACGTCGAATATCATTGGCGATTCGGTGAAAATGTTCGTTGTTGATGGGTCCTTCTTTGCCGAAAGCCCGATCAATTTTTTCGGGAAATCGTGCCGCTTCGAAAACCATAAAGACGGTAAAAATTAAAACAAGAAATCCTCCTTCCGCAACATGACGCAATTCCACTAATGATTTCGTTACCCAATACATAACGCTTTCAGGGTTAAGCGCAATCAACGACGGTTGTTCTTTGTCTTGTTTGCTCAGAATTTTGGCAATCTCTTCCGAAGAAACCGGAACAATTTCATCTGGAACAATAATTTCCGTCTCGTTAATAGATTTCTGTTCCGTTGTTTTCCCAATCAGAGAATCGTTTGAATCTGTATTTTCGTCATTTTCACTATTTTCGTCCTCATTTTCAACAACCGAATGTTCTGATTCGGTAAACGATAGCGGGACTTTTTTTTCTGGTGAAAATTCTTTTTGTTTGTCTGTGGAATTTTCGGCAACAGGAATTTTGTCAGTAGGAATTTCTTCCGGCGAGATTTCCTCTGAAGGGATTTCGGAAATTTGAAAGCCGTTGTTTGGCAAAACCTCTGCTGGCGGATTTTCTTTTTCCTTATTTTTTCCTAATTCTCCGAGAACAAAACCGTATTGCTCCAACTGTTTATCGAGTTGGTCAAGTTTTTGAACGATTCTATTTTTGTAAGCGGGAAGCCGGAGAATAAAATCATTGAGTGACCGACCGACGAAATAACTGATTCCGGAAAACACGAACACTGTTCCGCCGAGTACGATAATGAGTGCGATGGAGTTGGGGCAACCGTGATTCCGCAACCAACGCAACGGAACAACCAGAATAATTGCCATAAACAACGCCAACAACATTGGCGAAACGATGGCACTAGCGGCTTTGATGCCTGCCAAAATCACAATAGTTGCCGCTCCCATTACAAGAAAACGATAAACTTTTTCCGGTTTAGGTTTTGGGAGTGGGACGGAAGATTGGGAGGATTCAATAAATTGAATGGAGGACGATTCTTCGTTAAACATTCCGCAATAAATTAATAAGTTAATTTAGTTAAAAAGTTAATTAGTTAATTAGTTAAAAAGAGGAAAATTTTGCTGATTCTACCGGATTAGGTGTTTCCCACCAGAATCGTAAAATTAAAGGTCAGCAATCATAAGGTGGGCAACCTTTTGCTAAAAGGTTGCGTCGGCGTTAGCCGACTTGCCCCTGATTAACGGCTGGCAATTTGATTCCAAAACGGAAAGCAATACCGTTTGCCATCGTTAATCAGGTTCACAGTCGGCTATCGCCGACACGACCGCCCACCTACAAAAGGTTGCCCACCTGATGATTGCCGATGAAATATTCCTATTATTTTACGATTCCGATGGGAAACACCTAATCCGGTAGAATCAGAAATTTTGATTCCGGTTTATTTATTATAGCGGCTATTCCATTACTGACAACGGATAAACCCCAAACGGTGTATTGGTATTGAGCAATGTTCAACCGGCGCGACCCTTCAACAAAATTTTCTCAAAAAAAGATTTCTCTTGACATCCTTCTTTATTTGGTATAAACTTTAAATCTTATTCAATGGTGATACATATTTTTTACCGTATAGTTTTGCGGTAAATGTTTCGCGATTATTTCAATAAACCTTACAAAATAAGGAACATAACAATGAAAAACTTTATTAAAAACGCTTCGGAAAATTCACTGTACCATTCAAAAAAATTCGGTGAAAAGTCAAATGTTAAAATTGGCAAGTCAGGGGGGGGAAGGCAGTATATGGTAGAGAGTTAAGAATGGAGAGGAAAAAGTCTCTGCTTTCTCAATACTTTT